>NZ_JCBAMT010000062.1:0-42964 GCF_059760445.1 Achromobacter sp. D7-1
CCTAAGCGCGCCAGCCGGCCATGCGCGTGACGCCAGGTCCGCGCATGGCCGCGCCGCTTACTTCCTGCGGCGCAGCAGGGCGTACAGGATGATGGCGCCGAAGGTGGCGGTGCCGATGCCGCCCAGCGTGAAATTGCCCAGCTTGACCGTGAAGTCGCCTGCGCCCAGCACCAGCGTGACCGCGGCCACGATCAGGTTGCGGTTGTCGCTGAAGTCCACCTGGTTGACCACCCAGATGCGGGCGCCGGCGATGGCGATCAGACCGAACACCACCACCGACATGCCGCCCAGCACGGGCGCGGGGATCATCTGGATCAGCGCGCCGAACTTGGGCGAGAAGCCCAGCACGATGGCGATCAGGGCCGCCACCACGAACACCAGCGTCGAGTAGATACGTGTGACTGCCATCACGCCGATGTTCTCGGCATAGGTGGTGACGCCCGTGCCGCCCACCGCGCCGGACACCATGGTGGCGACCCCGTCGCCGACGAAGGCGCGGCCCAGGTAGCGGTCCAGGTCCTGGCCGGTCATGGCGCTGACCGCCTTCACGTGGCCCAGGTTCTCGGCCACCAGGATGATGGCGACGGGCACGATCAGGCCCATGGCCTCGGCCTTGAACACCGGCGCGGCGAAGTGCGGCAGGCCGAACCAGGCCGCGGCGGCCACGCCGGAGAAATCGATGGGCTTGCCCAGGCCCATGCCGTTGGCGAGGATGCCGTACAACACGCAGGCCAGGATCATGCCGACCAGGATCAGCAGGCGCTGCACCATGCCCTTGGTGAACACGGCGATGCCGCCCACGCAAAGGATGGTCACCATGGACATCACGCTGTCGAAGCCCGACGCGCCCATCGCGCCCTTGGCGGCGATAGGGGCCAGGTTCAGGCCGATGACCGCGACCACCGCGCCGGTGACCACGGGCGGCATCAGGGTGTCGATCCAGTTCGCGCCGCCCCCGGCCCTCGCGTTGACGAACCAGACGATCAGGCCGATCAGCGTGTAGGCCAGGCCGCAGGCGATGATGGCGCCCAGGGCCACGCCGATATTGGCGTTGGCGCCGCCGCCGGCATAGCCGGTCACCGCGATCACGCCGCCGATGAAGGCGAAGCTGGAGCCCAGGTAGCTGGGAACGCGGCCGCCGACGAACAGGAAGAAGATCAGGGTGCCGATCCCTGACATCAGGATGGCGACGTTCGGGTCAAAACCCATCAGCAGCGGCGCCAGCACGGTGGAGCCGAACATGGCGACCACGTGCTGCGCGCCCATGGCCACGTTCTTGGGCCAGGACAGTCTTTCGTCGGGCGCGATGATGACGCCAGGCTCGGTGTCGTCGGCCAGGCGCCAGCGCGGAAAGTAGGAATTGGACATGGATATCCCAAAGTAAGTGTTGGGTGTGAGCGGGCGCCAGTGTAAAGGGGGCCGCAAAGGGGCGGCAATGCTTAAGTTCACCGTCAGAATGCCGTACTAGTGAAAACCCCGAAATCCTCATAGGCGGCAGGAGCAATCATGGCGATCGATCCCATCAGCGGCAGTTCCCGAATCAACAGCCTGGCCGACCTCTGGGCCCAGAAGATCCAGGCCAACAAGGAAGCCAAGAGCGCCTCGGACGCGGAAGCGAGTACGGTGTCCGCGGACGGCAAGATCCGCGTCAACGCCCCCGGCGGCCTGAAAATGGGCAACGTGCAGGAAACCAAGGAAACCGAAGACTCCAGCAACGACGACGCCTACACGCGCCAGATCAAGGAACTGCAGAAGCAGCTCAAGCGCGTGATGGACCAGATCGCCAAGGTCAAGGCCAGCGGCATGCCGGCCGAAATGAAGGCCCAGCAACTGATGGCGCTCAATGCCCAGGCAATGCAGATCCAGCAGCAGATCACAGCAGTGATGGACAAGCAGGCCCGGGCCATGCAAGGCGGCGTATCCGCCACCGCCTAGCGGGCAAGGCACGGCGCCCCGCGCGGCCGGGGCGCCCGCATTGATGGCGCGCATCAAAATTTCTGATTGGACGCTGTCCAGGCCGGCCAGTACTGTCTCCGGACAAATCTAAAACCACGGAGACAAACCATGCATGCAATGCGCACAGCCCTTGCAGGTGCGGTGCTGGCCGTTTGCGCGGCCCCTGCCCTGGCAGGCACCGTCACGGTGATCACGTCGTTCCCCAAAGACCTGACCCAGGCCTACAAGACGGCCTTCGAAAAGGCCAACCCCGGCATCACGCTGGAAATCCTGAACAAGAACACCGTGTCGGGCATCGCCTATGTGCGCGAAACGCCCGCCGGCCAGCGTCCCGAGGTGTTCTGGGCCAGCGCGCCCGACGCCTTCGAAGTGCTGGGCCGCGACAAGCTGCTGGCGAACTCCGCCGACGTGGCCAACAAGCAGGTGCCGGACAAGATCGGCAACTACCCCATCAACGATCCGGGCGGCATGTACCTGGGCCAGGCCCTGGCCGGCTACGGCATCATCTACAACACGCGCTACATCGCCGCGCACAAGATCCCCGCGCCGGTCGAATGGAAGGACCTGCTGTCGCCGCAATGGTTCGGCCACGTCGGCATCACTTCGCCGTCGCGCTCGGGCACCATGCACCTGACCGTGGAAACCATCCTCCAGGGCGAGGGCTGGGATGAGGGCTGGAGCACGCTGCTGCGCATGTCGGGCAACAGCAGCGCGGTCACCGAGCGCTCGTTCGGCGTGCCCGATGGCGTGAACAACGGCCAGTTCGGCGCCGGGCCGGTGATCGACTTCTTCGGCCTGTCCAGCAAGTATTCCAAGTTCCCGGTGGAATTCGTCTACCCCTCCGAAACCGCCATCGTGCCGGCCAACATCGCGTTGATCCAGGGCGCGAAGAACACCGAGGAAGGCAAGAAGTTCATCGCCTTCACGCTCAGCCAGGCCGGGCAGGAACTGCTGCTGGAGCCCAAGATCTCGCGCCTGCCGGTGCTGCCCTACACGGCGCTGGCCGGCAAGATTCCCCAGGGCTATCCCGACCCCGCCGAAATCGCCAAGCGCAGCAAGGTGCAATTCAACGCCGACCTGTCGCAGTCGCGCTACTACGTGGTGCAGTCGCTGTATGACCAGACGGTGACGTTCCGCCTGAAGGAACTGCAGGCCGCCACCAAGGCCATCTACGACGCCGAAGCCAAGCTGGGCGACAAGGCCAAGAGTGGCAAGGCTGCCGAGCTGCTGGCACAGGCCCGCAAGCTGACCTGGGCGCCGCTGGTCGACGGCAAGAAGGCCGCGGATCCGGCCTTCCTGGCGATCTTCGCGGGCAACAAGAAGGACGCCGCCGTGAACCAGCAGATCACCCAGCTGGAAGGCGAGTGGAACGGCCGTTCCAAGGCGAACTACGAAGAAGCCGTGAAGCTCGCCAAGCAGGCTGCCGCGCTCTAGGCCGCCACACCCGCAGGACGCGCGCGGGCCGGACGGGACCAGTCCCGTCCGCCGCCGCGGTTTTCCCCTGGCAACGATTTCGGGAATCTCGATGAATTCTTCGGGCCACTCGCGCCTGCCCGTCGGCCCCTTGCTGACGGCGCTATTGGTGTTCGGTTTTCTGCTGCTGTTTTTGGCCGTGCCAGTGGGCACGGTCTTCTACAGCGCCTTCGTGAACGCCGACGGCAGCTTCACCATGGGCCATTTCGGCGCCTTCTTCAACCAGCCGCTGATGAAGGAAGCCTTCTTCAACAGCCTCTACGTGGCGGGCTGGTCGGCGCTGCTGGCATCGCTCATCGCCGTGCCGCTGGCGTACTTCACCGTGCGCTTCGATTTCCGCGGCGCGCTGCTGATCCAGACCTTGGGCGTGCTGCCGCTGATCATGCCGCCCTTCGTGGGCGCGGTCGCGATGCAGCTGATCTTCGGCCGCTCGGGCAGCGTGAACCTGCTGCTCAACGATTGGTTCGGCTTCACCATTCCCTTCATGGAAGGCTTGAACGGCGTCATCTTCGTGGAGTCGCTGCACTACTTCCCGTTCATCCTGATGAACCTGGTGGTGGCGCTGCGCAATATCGACGGTGCCATGGAGGAAGCGGCCTTCAACCTGGGCTCGCGGGGTTTCCGCCTGTTCCGCCGCGTGATCTTTCCGCTGGCCCTGCCCGGTTACGTGGCCGGCGCGTCCCTGGTGTTCGTCAAGGTGTTCGACGACCTGGGCACGCCGCTGGTGCTGGGCACCACCAACATGCTGGCGCCGCAAGCCTATCTGCGCATCACGCAGGTCGGTCTGGAAGACCCGCTGGGGTATGTGATCAGCGTCATCATGGTCGGGTTCTCGATCCTGGCCCTGTGGTTGTCGGCGCGCGTGCTCAAGGGCCGCGACTATTCCACCCTGCAGAAGGGCGGCAGCTCCATCCAGAAGCGCAAGCTGCGGCCGATGGAAAGCGTGCTGGCCTATGGCTGGATCATCCTGGTGCTGCTGCTGGTGCTGTCGCCGCACATGGGCGTGCTGCTGCTGTCGCTGGCCAGCGTCTGGAGCTTCGCGCCGCTACCGGACGGCTATACGCTGGCGCATTACTCGGCGGTGTTCTCCGAATCGCAGGGCATGATTGCCAACACCCTGCTCTATTGCGGCCTGGCCGCGGGCGTGGACGTGATCCTCGGCACCGCCATCGCCTATCTGATGCTGCGTACCCGCCTGCCGGCGCGCCAGTGGCTGGACTTCCTGGCCTCCGCCGCGCTGGCGATCCCGGGCATCGTGCTCGCCATCGGTTTTCTGCGCACCTTCCGCGGCATCGAACTGCCGGGCACCGGCACCCTGCTGACCTCGTCGTGGATCATCATCATGATCGCGTACTCGGTAAGGCGGCTGCCTTACGCGCTACGTTCCTGCGTAGCGTCACTGCAGCAGATCAACATCTCGTTGGAGGAAGCCGCGCAATCGCTGGGGGCGACCCGCATGAGCACGATACGCCGCGTAGTCGTGCCGCTGATGGCCGGCGGCATGCTGGCAGGCTTCGTCACCAGCTTCGTGACGGCGGCGGTAGAGCTTTCCGCCACCATCATGCTGGTGACCAAGGACAGCCAGGCGCCCATGAGCTACGGCATCTATCTGTACATGCAGAGCGCGGCGGGCCGGGGCCCGGGCGCTGCGCTCGGCGTCCTGGCGGTGGCCGCAGTGGCCATCGGCACGTATGTATCGCACCTGCTGGTGGAGCGCGCCCAGTCGCGCCAGCGGCCGGCTCGCAATGAAGGGGAATCCGCATGAAGAAAGTCAGCGTCGAATGCCGCAACATCCGGCTGTCCTACGGCAAGACGGAAGTGCTCAAGGACGTCAACATCAGCATCGAGCCCGGCGAGTTCTTCGCCTTGCTGGGACCGTCTGGCTCGGGCAAGTCCACGCTGCTGCGCCTGATCGCCGGCTTCAACCGGCACAGCGCCGGACAGCTGCTGGTGGACGGCAAGGACATCAGCGGCACGCCGCCCTGGAACCGCAATATCGGCATGGTGTTCCAGAACTACGCCCTGTGGCCGCACATGACGGTGTGGGACAACGTGGCCTTCGGCCTGGTCGAACGCAAGCTGCCGCGCGCCGAGATCCGCGCCAAGGTGGAAGCCGCGCTGGACCTGGTCGGCCTGTCCCAGTACGGCAAGCGCCGGCCCAACCAGCTTTCCGGCGGGCAGCAGCAGCGCGTGGCCCTGGCCCGCACCATCGTCATCGAGCCCCAGGTGCTGCTGCTGGACGAGCCGCTGTCCAACCTGGACAAGAAGCTGCGCGTGCAGATGCGCCAGGACTTGCTCAGCCTGCAGCGCCGGCTCGGCATCACCACCATCTTCGTCACCCACGACCAGGAAGAAGCCATGACCACCGCCGACCGCATGGCGGTGCTGGACCATGGCGTGGTCCAGCAGATCGGGGCGCCCAGCACCTTGTTCGACTATCCGGTCAACCGCTTCGTCGCCAACTTCGTGGGCACGATGAACGTGCTGGAAGGCGATGTGCGCGAACGCACCAGCGGCAGCCTGGTGCTGGCGGTGGAAGGCGTGGGCGACCTGCGCTTGCCGCTTGCCGGAGAAGCGCCGGCCGCGTCGCGGTTGGCGGCCAGCTTCCGTCCGCATACCGTGCAGATCGAAATGGCGGACGGGCTGGGCGACGCGCGCTACGTCTGGCTGCCGGGCATCGTGGAAAGCAGCGAGTTCCTGGGCGAATTTACCCGCTATCAGGTGCAGATCGGCGAACAGCGGCTGACGGCGGACCAGTCGCATCTGGCGGGGCTGTCGCCCTTCCCGATCGGCGCCCCGGTCTCCATCGGGCTGGAACCTACCCAAGTGCGGCTGCTGGCGGCCTAAACTCTGGCCCATGGAAATCTATCAGATCCGCGCCTTCGTCACGGTCGCCCGGCTGGGCAACCTGACGAAGGCGGCCGAGGCGCTGTCGCTGACCCAGCCTGCCGTGACCGCCCAGATCAAGGCGCTGGAGCAAAGCCTGGGCGTGGCGCTGTTCGACCGCAGCGGCGGCCGGCTGGCCCTGGCCAAGGCCGGCGAGGTGTTGCTGCCCACCGCCGAATCGCTGCTGGTGCTGGGCGCGCAGTTCAAATCCGAGGCCCAGCAGCTGCAGGGCAGCCTGCATGGCGCGGTCGAACTTGGCGTGCCCAGCGAGAAGCCGGACTTCCTGCGCCTGGGTGAACTGGCCTCGGCCGTCACCCAGCGCCTGCCGCTGGTCGAACTCAAGACCCAGACCCTGCCCGCCGCCGCGCTGGCCGAGCAAGTCAGCACCGGCCGCCTGCCGGCGGCGCTGATCATCGCCGCCAATCCGCCGCGCGGCGTGCTCTGGCAGCCGCTGCGCAGCGTGCGCTACCGCATCGCCATGCCCCGCGAGCACGCCGCGGTGCTCAAGCGCGGCGGCTGGCGCGAGGTGGCGCAATTGCCCTGGCTGGACGGCCCCGCTGGCAGCCACACGCACCTGCTGCTACGCGATATGTTCGAACGCCATGGCCTGTCGCCGCGCATCGTGATGCAGAACGACGACCAGGCCAACCTGGACGCGCTGGTGCGCGCGGGCGCCGGTTGCGCCCTGCTGCGCGAGGAAGCGGCGCTGGCGGGCGCGGCCTCGAACGACTTCATCGTCTGGGGCCAGGCGCGCGTCGACGCCATGCTCGGATTCATCCTGCCCTACGAGCGCGCTAGCGAGCCCGCGCTGGTCGCGTTAAGCTCGATCATTCAAACCATCTGGAAACCGCGCGCGCCCATCGCGCCGGCCCAGCTTTAATTCTGCATCAAGATCGTAATGACTGAAATCTGGTTCATCCGCCACGGCGAAACCGACTGGAACCGCCAGCGGCGCCTGCAAGGCTGGCAAGACATCCCCCTGAACGAATTCGGCGTCAACCAGGCCAGCCTGCTGGCCGCGCGCATGCGCGAGGAAGCCCGCCACACGCCCATCCACGCCATCTACAGCAGCGATCTGCAGCGCGCCCACGCCACCGCCGTACCCGTGTCCGAACAGCTCGGCCTGCGCGTGCGCGTGGAGCCGGGCATCCGCGAGCGCGGCTTCGGCGTACTGGAGGGCCTGGACCACGAACGCATCGACGTGCTGGCCCCCGAAGCTGCGGCCGCCTGGAAAAGCCGCGATCCGCTGCGCCCGCTGGACGGCGGCGAAACGCTGGGCCAGTTCCAGTCCCGCGTCATCTCCACCGTGGACGACATTGCCAGCCGCCACGACGACGAGCGCATCCTGATGTTCACGCACGGCGGCGTGCTGGACATCATCTGGCGCCATGCCTCGGGCGTGCCACTGAACGGGCCGCGCGACGCCTCGCTGCTGAATGTCAGCATCAACCGCGTCGGCGTACAGGGCCGCAAGTGGCAGGTGCTGGACTGGGGCGACGTGGGCCACGTGACCGACGAGGTCGGCAACGACGTGGTGCCCTGAGACTTCAGCGCGCGCGGCGCGGCTTGCGCGGCGCGTTGCGCGCCAGCCTGTCGTAGACGGCGTTGGGCAGAAGCCGCATCAGCTTGGCCACGATGCCCATCTGCCACGGAATCACCACATAGGACGCGCCCCGCCCGATCGCGCTGCGCGCGCGGCGGGCGAAGGCATCCGCCTCCATCAGGAACGGCATGGAATACGGATTGTGCGCCGTCATCGCCGTCTTGATGTAACCGGGCGCTATGGTCACCACGTCCACGCCTTCGGCGGCCAGTTCCAGCCGCAGGCTTTCGCAGTAGGTCACCACCGCCGATTTGGACGCGCTGTAGGCGCCCGCTCCCGGCAGCCCCCGCACCCCCGCCACGCTGGCGATGCCCACCAGGCGGCCTGATCTGGCCGCGCGCATGGACGCGATGAAGGGTTCGAAAGTCGCCACGGTGGCCAGCAGATTGGTATCGACGATAGCCTTGAACACGTCGTAGTCCTCGCCATGCTCGGTCAAGGTGCCTGCGCTGATGCCGGCGCTGGCGATGACCACGTCCACCCGCCCCTGGCAGAAAGCAATGAAATCCTGGGCCGCGGCATGCAGGGCCTGGCGATCGCGCACGTCCACCGCATAGCAGCGGTGCTCGCCCGGCAGGCTGTCGGCCAATTCCCGCAAGGCGTCCTCGCGCCGGCCCAGCAGGCCCAGGGTGGCGCCGGTAGAGGCGTACTGCTGCGCCAGGGCGCGTCCCAGGCCGCTGCTGGCGCCGGTGATGAAGACTCTTTCCATGTGTGCCTGATGCCTGTAGTGGCGTTGCGGAATCGCGTTGCAAAAAAATAGGGCACGCTCTCGCGTGCCCTATTGTGTCGCTTGCCGGCTTAGCCTTGCAAGGAAGCGTGCAGCTCCTGCAGCGGATACACCTGCAGGCCCAGGCCTTGGCGCAGATACTGCATGCCTTCGACCGCGGCGCGGGCGCCGGCGATGGTCGTGAAGAAGGTCACGCGGGCGGCCAGCGCCTGGGTGCGGATGGTGCGCGAATCAGCGATGGCGTTGCGGCGCTCTTCGACGGTGTTGATGACCAGCGCGATCTCGCCGTTCTTCACCATGTCGACGATGTGCGGACGGCCTTCGTTGACCTTGTTCACCAACTGCACCGGGATGCCGGCGGATTCAATCTCGGCAGCCGTGCCGCGCGTAGCGACCAGCTTGAAGCCGAGCGCGTGCAGGCCGCGCGCCACTTCCACCGCCAGGGGCTTGTCCTGGTTCTTGACGCTGATGAACACCGTGCCGGATTCCGGCAGGCGCACGCCCGCGGCCAATTGCGACTTGACGAAGGCTTCACCGAAGCTCGTGCCCACGCCCATCACTTCGCCGGTCGACTTCATTTCCGGACCCAGGATGGTGTCCACGCCCGGGAACTTCACGAACGGGAACACGGCTTCCTTGACCGAGAAGTAAGGCGGCACGACTTCCTTGGTGATGCCCTGGGCGGCCAGGGTCTGGCCTGCCATGGCGCGCGCGGCGATCTTGGCCAGCTGCAGGCCGGTGGCCTTGGAAACGTAAGGCACCGTGCGCGAAGCGCGCGGGTTCACTTCCAGCACGTAGACGTCGCCGCCCTGGATCGCGAACTGCACGTTCATCAGGCCGCTGACGTTCAGCGCCTTGGCCATCATCGTGGTCTGGCGCTTGATCTCGGCGATGACTTCCGCCGACAGCGAGTACGGCGGCAGGCTGCAAGCCGAGTCGCCCGAGTGCACGCCTGCCTGCTCGATGTGTTCCATGACGCCGCCGATGAAGACGGTTTCGCCGTCGGCCAGGCAGTCCACGTCCACTTCGGTGGCGTTGTTCAGGAAGCGGTCCAGCAGCACGGGCGAGTCATTGCTGACCTTCACGGCCTCGCGCATGTAGCGCTCGAGGTCTTGCTGCTCGTGCACGATTTCCATGGCACGGCCGCCCAGCACGTAGCTGGGGCGGACCACCAGCGGATAGCCGATTTCGGCGGCGTGGGCCAGGGCCTCGCCTTCCGTGCGCGCGGTGCGGTTGGGCGGCTGGCGCAGGCCGAGCTTGTTGAGCAGCTTCTGGAAGCGCTCGCGGTCTTCGGCCACGTCGATGGATTCGGGGCTGGTGCCGATGATGGGCACGCCGTTCGCTTCCAGGGCGCGCGCCAGCTTCAGCGGGGTCTGGCCGCCGTACTGGACGATCATGCCGACCGGGTTTTCCTTGTGGACGATTTCCAGCACGTCTTCGAGCGTCAGCGGCTCGAAGTACAGGCGGTCGGAAGTGTCGTAGTCGGTGGACACGGTTTCCGGGTTGCAGTTGACCATGATGGTCTCGTACCCGTCGTCGCGCAGCGCCAGCGCGGCATGCACGCAGCAGTAGTCGAACTCAATGCCCTGGCCGATGCGGTTCGGACCGCCACCCAGCACCACGATCTTCTTGCGGTCGGTGGGCGCGGCTTCGCACTCTTCCTCGTAGGTCGAGTACATGTAGGCCGTGCGGGTGGCGAATTCAGCGGCGCAGGTATCGACGCGCTTGTAGACCGGACGCACATTCAACTGGTGGCGCAGCTTGCGCACTTCGGATTCCGAGGAATCCAGCAGGAAAGCCAGGCGGCGGTCGGAGAAACCGCGGCGCTTGAGTTCCCACAGCGTGGCGTAGTCCAGGTCGGCCAGCGTCTTCTGTTCCAGCGCCAGTTCGATGTCGACGATTTCCTTGATCTGCGACAGGAACCACGGGTCGATGTGCGTGATGTTGTGCACTTCGTCCAGCGTGAAGCCCTGCGCGAAGGCGTCGCCCACGTACCAGATGCGTTCCGGACCGGGTTCGCCCAGTTCGACCTGCAGCTTCTCGCGGTCGGTGGTCTTCTGGTTCAGGCCGTCGACGCCCACTTCCAGACCGCGCAGCGCCTTCTGGAACGATTCCTGGAAGGTGCGGCCAATGGCCATGACTTCACCCACGGACTTCATCTGGGTAGTCAGGCGCGCGTCGGCGGTGGGGAATTTCTCGAAGGCGAAACGCGGCACCTTGGTGACGACGTAGTCGATCGAGGGTTCGAACGAGGCGGGCGTGGCGCCGCCGGTGATTTCGTTCTTGAGTTCGTCCAGCGTGTAGCCCACGGCCAGGCGCGCGGCGACCTTGGCGATGGGGAAGCCGGTGGCCTTGGAGGCCAGCGCCGACGAACGCGACACGCGCGGGTTCATCTCGATGACGATCATGCGGCCGTCGCGGGGGTTGACCGCGAACTGCACGTTCGAGCCGCCCGTATCCACGCCGATCTCGCGCAATACCGCGATCGATGCGTTACGCATGATCTGGTATTCCTTGTCGGTCAGCGTCTGAGCCGGCGCCACGGTAATGGAGTCGCCCGTGTGCACGCCCATCGGGTCCAGGTTTTCGATGGAGCAGACGATGATGCAGTTGTCCGCCTTGTCGCGGACCACTTCCATCTCGAATTCCTTCCAGCCCAGCAGCGACTCTTCGATCAGCAGTTCGCTGGTGGGCGAAGCTTCCAGGCCGCGGCGGCAGATGGTTTCGAATTCTTCGGCGTTGTAGGCGATGCCGCCGCCCGAACCGCCCATGGTGAAGCTGGGGCGGATCACGGCGGGGAAACCGGAAGTGCCGACTTCGGCCGCGATGCGGCGCTGCACTTCCCAGGCTTCGTCCATGCTGTGGGCCACGCCCGACTTGGCCGATTCCAGGCCGATGTCGGTCATGGCCTGCTTGAACTTCTGGCGGTCCTCGGCCTTTTCGATGGCGTGCTCGTTGGCGCCGATCAGTTCCACGTTGTGCTTCTTCAGCACGCCGTGGTGGGCCAGGTCCAACGCGCAGTTCAGCGCGGTCTGGCCGCCCATCGTGGGCAGCAGCGCATCGGGCTTTTCACGCTCGATGATCTTTTCGACGGCTTGCCAGGTGATGGGCTCGATGTAGGTGACGTCGGCCGTTTCCGGATCCGTCATGATCGTGGCCGGGTTGCTGTTCACCAGGATGGTGCGATAGCCCTCGGCCTTGAGCGCCTTGCACGCCTGTGCGCCGGAATAGTCGAATTCGCAGGCCTGCCCGATGATGATGGGGCCGGCGCCGATGATGAGTATGCTTTTTAGGTCTGTACGCTTGGGCATGATGCAATCTTTACTTTTGGCCGGACATCAGGTCGATGAACTTGTCGAACAGTTCAAGGATGTCGTGCGGACCCGGGCTGGCTTCGGGGTGACCCTGGAAGCAGAAGGCCGGGCGGTCGGTGAGCTCGAAGCCCTGCAGCGTGCCGTCGAACAGCGAGACATGCGTCACGCGCGCCGTGGCCGGCAGGCTGGCCGCGTCGACCGCGAAGCCATGGTTCTGGCTGGTGATGAACACGCGCTTGGACTGGAGGTCCTGCACGGGGTGGTTGGCGCCATGGTGGCCGGTCTTCATCTTGAGCGTCTTGCCGCCCAGCGCCAGGCCCATGATCTGGTGGCCCAGGCAGATGCCGAACACCGGCAGCTTCTTGTCCAGGAAGGCGCGCGTGGCCTCGATGGCGTAGTCGCAGGGCTCGGGGTCGCCGGGGCCGTTGGACAGGAACACGCCGTCGGGGTTGAGCTTGAAGACTTCCTCGGCGCTGGTCTGGGCCGGCACCACCGTCAGGCGGCAGCCGCGGTCAGCCAGCAGGCGCAGGATGTTGGTCTTGATGCCGAAGTCGTAGGCCACGACGTGGAACTTGGACTGGTCGGGCTTGGAGAAGCCCTTGCCCAATTGCCAGGTGCCTTCGGTCCATTCGGCGCTGTCCTTGATCGACACCACCTTGGCCAGGTCCTGGCCGGCCATGCCGGCAAAACCGCGGGCCAGTTCGACGGCGCGCTCGGCGTCGGCGCCGACGAAGATGCAGGCGCCCTGGGCGCCCTTTTCGCGAAGGATACGGGTGAGCTTGCGGGTGTCGATGCCGGAAATGGCGACGACGCCTTGCTCGGCGAGGTACTCAGGCAACGATTGCGTGGAACGGAAGTTCGACACGCGGGCGGGACAGTCACGGACCACCAGGCCGGCGGCGAAGACGCGCTTGGCTTCCACGTCTTCGGCGTTGACGCCAGTATTGCCAATATGCGGATAGGTCAGCGTAACGATCTGGCCGCTATAGCTGGGATCGGTGAGAATTTCCTGGTACCCGGTCATCGCGGTGTTGAACACCACTTCGGCAACGGTATGCCCAGGCGCACCGATCGACACGCCTCGAAAAATGGTACCGTCCGCCAGAGCCAGAATTGCAGGAGGGAAGCGGTTGATCCCCTCGGGAAAGAGTTGCGGCAGCACAGTAAACCCCGGTTTTAGAATCGATAATCAAACCTTCGGATTATACCCTGAGCGGGCGTTTTCCCTGGCGAACCGCGCCAAATAAGGCCGGAAACGGCGTTTTGGCCTGTTTTTCCGCGTCCCGCCGTCCCCCTCCCTCATCCAGCCGACAGCGGCCTGGCGGCCTCAGTGATACGCTAGGACACCTTCAACCCTAGCCTGCTGCGAGCCGTACCGTCCATGTCCAGCCAACTTGACGCCCTGCGCAACCACACCACCGTCGTCGCCGACACGGGGGATTTCGAAGCCATGAAGGCGCTGCGTCCCACCGACGCCACGACCAACCCGTCCCTTATTCTCAAGGCCGTCCAGCAGGACGCCTACCGCCCCCTGCTGGAAAAGACCGCGCGCGAGCACCGCGGCGCGCCCACCGCCGAACTCATGGACCGCCTGCTGGTCGCCTTCGGCCGCGCCATCCTGGACATCGTGCCCGGCCGCGTCTCGACCGAGGTCGATGCCCGCCTGTCGTTCGACACCCGCGCCACCATCGAGCGGGCCCGCAGCCTGATCGCCCTGTACGAAGCCGCCGGCGTGCCGCGCGAGCGCGTGCTGATCAAGATCGCCTCGACCTGGGAAGGCATCCAGGCCGCCCGCGCCCTGCAATCGGAAGGCGTGCGCTGCAACCTGACCCTGCTGTTCTCGCTGCCGCAGGCCGTGGCCTGCGCCGACGCCCACGTGCAGCTGATCTCGCCCTTCGTCGGCCGCATCTACGACTGGCACAAGAAATCCGCCGGCGCCAATTGGGTCGAAGCCGATAACGCCGGCGCGCGCGATCCGGGCGTGCTGTCCGTGACCCGGATCTACCAGTACTACAAGCACTTCGACATCCCCACGGAAATCATGGGCGCGAGCTTCCGCAACGTCGGCCAGATCCTGGCGCTGTCGGGCTGCGACCTGCTGACCATCAGCCCGGAGCTGCTGACCAAGCTGGCCGGTACCGAGGGCGACGCGCCGGCGCAATTGCGCGCGGACGACGTCCCCGCCAACATCGCCCGCATCGGCGCGGACGAAGTCACGTTCCGTACCCTGCTCAATGAAGACGCGATGGGCAGCGAGAAGTTGTCGGAAGGCATCCGCCTGTTCGTGGCGGACGCGGTCAAGCTGGATGCGCTGATCGAGGCGCAGCGGACCTGAACCGGGCGGGCGCCGCGGCGCCCGTCTTCATGTCGAGCAGGTAGCACGCGCGGCCGCAGGCCGCACGCATGCATCAGCGATGATCGTGCGAATGCACCTGCAACGCTTCCAGGAAGCGCGACACCATGTTGTAGGCGGCCACTGTCGCGGTCAGCTCCACGATAAGCTTTTCGGAACCCATCGCCGCCTTTGCCGCCTGGAATACGGGTTCCGGCACCTGCACCTGGCGCGTCATGGCGTCGGTATAGGCCAGCACCGCCCTCTCGCGTTCATCGAACAGGCCGGAGGCTTCCCAGTTATTCAGCTCGTCCAACTGAGCCTGCGACACGCCTTCCTTCAGCGCGATCGGCGCATGCTGGTCGGCCTCGTAAGGCGCGCCGTTGATGGCCGCCACGCGCATGATCACCAGTTCCCGCAGGTCGCCCGGCAAGGTGCTGAGCTGGCGGATGGAAGTCAGGTAATTGAGCCAGCCGCCCGCCACGGCGGGGCTGTGCAGCAGCATCTGGTACAGGTGCAGCACGCTGCCGCGCTCGGCGACGATGCGGTCGACCAGCGGCTTGGCTTCGGGATGGGTCAGGTCGGCATAGGGCAGACGGGCCATGGGAACTCCTTCAGATTTTTTCGGTTTCGCCGGACCGGGGCTGCCATTTCATCAGGCGTTTCTCACCTATGCCGACGACAGCGTCCAGCACCAGCGCGAACGCCGTCAGCACGATGATGCCCGCGAACACGGTGTTCACATCGAAGGTGCCTTCGGCCTGCAGAATCAAGTAGCCCACGCCGCTGGCCGAGCCCAGGTACTCGCCCACCACCGCGCCCACGAAAGCCAGGCCCACCGAAGTATGCAGGCTGGAGAACACCCAACTGGTGGCCGACGGCAAGTACACGTGCCGCAGCAGCTGGCGCCGGCGCGCGCCCAGCATGCGGGCATTGTCCAGCAAGGTGGGGCTGACTTCGCGCACGCCCTGGTAGACGTTGAAGAACACGATGAAGAACACCAGCGTCACCGCCAGCGCCACCTTGGACCAGATGCCCAGGCCGAACCACATGCCGAAGATGGGCGCCAGGATGACGCGCGGCATCGAGTTGGCGGCCTTGATGTACGGGTCCAGGATCGCGCTGGCGCCCGGCGACAGGCCCAGCCACAAGCCGAACGCCAGCCCGGCAATGGTGCCGATGAAGAAGGCCAGCACGGTCTCGGTCAGCGTCACGCCCAGATGGGTGTAGATGTCCGCATTGGTGACGAACCAGGCCCAGATTCGGCCCCACACCTTCAGCGGTTCGCCGAAGAAGAACGCCACCTTGGGATCGCGCGAGGCGAAATGCCAGACCAGCAAAATGATGACGAGCAGCAGCAACTGCCAGAAGCGCAGGCTGGCCGAACCGGGTTTGATCAGTTTGGGCATGGCCTAGGCTCGCTTCTGTTGGGCGTAGCCCTTTAGTACTTCCTCGCGCAGCACGCCCCAAATGGCGGCGTGCAGTTCCACGAAGCGTGGATGCGTGCGGACTTCGGCCACGTCGCGCGGACGCGGCAGGTCGATGACGAATTCGCCGATGGGGTGCGTGCCCGGCCCCGCCGACAGCACCACCACGCGGTCGCTCATGGCGATGGCCTCGTCCAGGTCGTGCGTGATGAAGAGCACGGCCTTGCGCTTGGCCATCCAGAGGTCCAGGACCTCGTTCTCCATGAGCTGGCGGGTCTGGATGTCCAGCGCCGAGAACGGTTCGTCCATCAGGATGATGTCGGGGTCGCGGATCAGCGTCTGCGCCAGCATCGCGCGCTTGCGCATGCCGCCCGACATCTGGTGCGGATAACGGCTTTCAAAACCGCCCAGGCCGACGCGGCGCATCCATTCGCGGCCGCGTTCCAGCGCCTGCGAACGCGGCACGCCGGCGAAGTCCAGGCCGGCCACCACGTTGTCCAGCGCGCTGCGCCAGGGCAGCAGGGCCTCGCCCTGGAACATGTAGCCGGCCCGCTCATTGATGCCGGACAAAGGCTGCCCGAACACCTTCACGCTGCCCGACGACGGCGCCAGCAGCCCGGCGCCGACGTTGAGCAGGGTGGACTTGCCGCAGCCGGTCGGGCCCACCACCGACACGAACTCGCCCGGCTCGATGGCCAGGGTGGTGTCGCTGACGGCGGTGTAGCGCTGCGACCGGTCGTCGCGGGAGACAAAGGTGCAGCTGATGTTTTCCAGCGACAGCGCGGCTTCAGCCATTGGGGTACTTCTCGTTGGCGCGGCGGGCGTAGTCGTTGGTCCAGACCTTGGACGGATCGATCTTGGAACCGTCGAAGTCCGCCTGGTAGGCCGCCAGCGCCTTGAGCGCGGTGGCGGCGCCGTCCTCGGGGATCAGGCCGTCCGGCGACAGGCCTTCCAGGCTCTTGGCGATGGCAGCCTTGTAGACGGCCGGATCGCCCAGCAGATAGGTTTCCGGCACGACCTTGGCGATTTCGTCGGCGCCGGCCTTCTGGATCCACTTGTCGGCGCGCACCAGGGCATTGGCCAGGGCCTGGGTGGTGTTGGGATTGGCGTCGATGAAGGCTTGCGGCGCGTACAGGCAGCCCGCCGGCATATTGCCGCCGAAAATGTCCTTGGTGTCCTTGAGCGTGCGGGTGTCGACGATGATCTGGATGTCGCCCGGCATTTCCAGCATCGACACCACGGGGTCGGTGTTGGAGATGGCGTCGATCTGGCCGCTGCGCAGCGCGGTCACCGCGCCGGCGCCGGCGCCCACGCCGATGATGGACACGTCCGAGGCCTTCAGGCCGTGCTTGGCCAGGAAGAAGCTGACCACCATGTTGGTGGACGAGCCCGGCGCGGTCACGCCGATCTTCTTGCCCTTCAGGTCGGCGGGGCCCTTGTAGTTGGGCAGGTTCTTCTTGGACACGCCCACGCCTATCATGGGCGCGCGGCCCTGCAGCACGAAGGCGCGATAGGCCTGGCCTTTGGACTGCATGGACAAGGTGTGTTCGAACGCGCCCGACACGATGTCGGCGCTGCCGCCCACCACGGCCTGCAAGGCCTTGGAGCCACCCGCGAAGTCGGCGATGCTGACATCCAGCCCTTCGTCCTTGAAGTAGCCGCGGGCTTCCGCGATGGACAGGGGGAGATAGTAGATCAGCGGCTTGCCGCCGACTGCGATCTGGACCTTGGTCTTCTCCAGCTTCTGCGCGCGCACGATGGCGGGCGCCATGCCCATGACGCCGGCGGCGCCGGCCATCTTGAGCAGATCACGGCGAGTGACTGACATGTGGTTGTCTCCTAGTTGTCGGGCAGACCGATGGCGCCGGTCTTTGCCAGCTCTTCTATAGCCGCTGAATCATACCCCAGCGATTTCAGGACTTCCTCGGTATGTTCCCCTAATACCGGGCCCACCCAACGCGTCTCGCCGGGCGTCTCCGACAGCTTGGGCACCACCGCGGGCAGCTTGACCGGCGCGCCGTCGGGGAAGCGATGCTGCTCTATCATGCGGCGCGCCAGGAATTGCGGATCGCCGAACATGTCGGCCACGCTGTAGATCTTGCCCACGGGCACGTCGGCGCCCTTCAGGACGCCCAGCGCCTCTTCGATGCCGCGCGCGCCGCACCACTGCTGGATGGCGCCGTCGATCTCTTCCACGCGTTTGGCGCGGCCGTCGTTGCGCACCAGGCCAGGGTCCGTGGCCAGATCATCGCGGCCGATGGCGCGCATCAGCCGGTGGAAGATTGCGTCGCCGTTGCCGGCGATGACGATGTTCTGGCCGTCGCGGGTGGTGTAGGTATTCGATGGCACGATGCCGGGCAGCGCGCCGCCCGTGCGCTCGCGCACCACGCCGGCCACGTCATATTCCGGCACCAGGCTTTCCATCATGTTGAACACGGCCTCGTACAGCGCCACGTCCACCATCTGCCCCTGCCCCGCCTGGCTATCCACGCCCTGCTTGCCGTTCCAGCGTCCGCCGGTGGCATCGCGGTGGCGCAGCGCCATCATCGCGCCGATCACGCCGTGCAGCGCGGCGATGGAATCGCCGATGGAGATGCCGACGCGCAGGGGCGGCCGGTCCGGATGGCCCGACACATAGCGCAGCCCACCCATGGATTCGCCGATGGCGCCGAAGCCCGGCTGGTCCTTCATGGGACCGGTCTGCCCATAACCGGACAGGCGCACCATGATGAGCGCGGGATTGATCGCGCGTAGCTGCTCGTAGCCCAGGCCCCACTTCTCCAGCACGCCTGGCCGGTAGTTCTCGACCACCACGTCGGCGTCCAGCGCCAGCTTGCGGGCGATCTCCCGCGCGCGCGGATCTTTCAGGTTGAGTGCGATGGATTGCTTGTTGCGGGCCTGCACCGTCCACCAAAGGGAGTTGCCCTCGTGCAGATGGCGCCAACTGCGGATGGGATCGCCGCCGCCCGTGCCGTCAGGCCCGTGGGGCGTTTCCACCTTGATGACGTCGGCGCCGAATTCGCCGAAGATGCGCGCGGCGAACGGGCCGGCAATGAGCGTGCCGAGTTCCAGGACCTTCAGTCCGGTCAGCGCTGACATGGTTTGTCTACCTCACTGTTTTGCCGTTGCCGATACATTGCCGGCAAGGCGTTCTGGTACTGCGGAATCAGGTGGTCTTGCGCTCCATCAGCGCCCACGCGATGGTGCCGGCGTCTACGTATTCCAGCTCGCTGCCGGCAGGCACGCCGCGCGCCAACCGCGTGACGCGCAGCCCGCGTTCGCCCAACGCTTCGCCCAGGAAATGGGCGGTGGTTTCGCCTTCGGCGGTGAAGTTGGTGGCCAGGATGACTTCCTGCACCACGCCGTCGGTCGCGCGCTTGATCACCCGCTCGAAATCCAGTTCGCGCGGACCGATCCCTTCGAGCGGCGCGACGCGGCCCATCAGCACGTAGTACAGGCCACGGTAGCCGTGGCTGGACTCGATCATGTTCTGGTCGGCCGGCGTCTCGACGATGCACAGCAACGAGGGATCGCGCTTGGGGTTGACGCAGGTGCCGCAGACCTCATCTTCCGAGAAGCTGTTGCAGCGGGCGCAATGCTTCAGGTCCTGGACCGCGCCCGCCAGCGCCCGCCCCAGCATGTCCGCGCCTTGCGGGTCATGCTGCAGCAGGTGATAGGCCATGCGCCGGGCAGAACGCACGCCCACGCCGGGCAGGCGCCGCAGCGCCTCGATCAGCGAGACGAGCGGCTCGGGTTCGGGCAGTAACGGATCCATTGCGGCCTTGGGACTGCGCTCAGAACGGCAGCTTCATGCCCGGGGGCAGCGGCATGCCGGCGGTGACCGATGCCATCTTTTCCTGCGAGGTGGCTTCGGCCTTGCGCAGCGCGTCGTTGAACGCGGCGGCAACCAGGTCTTCCAGCATCTCCTTGTCGTCGCCCAGCAGCGACGGGTCGATGGCCACGCGCTTGACGTCGTGGCGGCAGGTCATGGTGACCTTGACCAGGCCGCCGCCGGAAGCGCCTTCGACCTGGATGTCGGCCAGCGCGTCCTGCGCCTTCTTCATGTTTTCCTGCATTTGCTGCGCCTGGCGCATCAGGCCGGCCAGTTGTCCTTTCATCATGATCGATGCTTCCTTGAATGAGGGGAATGAGAGATGGCCGCCGCTTCAGGCAGCGGCGGCGGGGGAATCGACGTGGCGGATCGAGCCGGGCACGACCTGGCCGCCGAAATCGGCGACGAGCGCCTGTACAAAAGGATCGACAGCGACCGCGTCTTCAGCGGCCTGCTGACGGGCGGCGCGTTCGGCCTGGGCCACGGCATGCGCCGTCGCCTCGCCCGTTACGCCGACCTCGACGTCCAGCCGTATGCCCTGGCCGAAATGTTCGCACAGCACGGTCTGCAGACGGACGCGGCTTTCGCTTTCGGCCAGTGTCTTGACGGCCACGCGCAGAATGATGGCGTCGCCTTGCACGCCGGCCCATGCGCTCTGGCGCGCCAACTCCGCCGCCAGGCCGGTGACCGGCAGGCGCGCGGCCAGTTCGGGCCAGGTCTCGGAAGTCATGTCCGCCATGCGGGCGCGCGACGATTGCCGCTTGCGCGCGGGCGCAGGGCCTTCGCGCCGGACGGGCGCGGCGGCGGGCGGCGCAGCCGAAGGCGCGCTGGCCAGGGTTTCGAAATCATCATCGTCCGGGTCCGACGTAAAACCGTTGTCCGGCGCGAAACCGCCTTCGGCTTCGAACGGGATTTCTTCGTCGACCCAGGAAGGCGGGCCATCGCCATGGTCGGCTTGCGGCGCGGGCACGGGCGCAATGGCTGCGGCGGTAGCCGGCGTGACCGCCAGCGCCGCCGAACCGGCGGTCTTGCCGGCCTCGGTCTCGGGCGCCGCCGGCGCATCGGCAGGCAGGTCTTCCCAAGGCGGCACGCTGCCGGCCTGGGTAGATTGCAGGGCTTGCGCCGCGGCGACGGGTTCGGGTTCTGCGGCTACCGGTGCCGGCTCGGGAGCCTGTTCGGCGGCAGCGGCGGGAGCGGTGGACTCGACGGGCGCAGGCGCCTGCGGAGCCGCAGCTGGCGCCTCGATTGCGGGTTCCGGGGCCGGTGCGGCAGCCGCCGAGACCGGAGCAGGTGCAGGTGCAGGTGCAGGTGCAGGTGCAGGTGTGGGTGCGGGCTGGGCTTGCGCAGGCGCGGCGACCGGCGCGGGAGCTGCGGCCGCATCGGCCGTCTGGCGGGCCGGCGCGGCAGGCGCTTCGAGCGCGGTCTGCGGGCCAGCGTCGCCATTGAGCGCCAGCATGCGCAGGCAGGCCATGATGAAGCCTGCGTACTCATCGGGCGCCAGGGTCAGTTCGCTGCGGCTATGCACCGCAACCGAATAGAACAGCTGCACCGCATCGGGATGCAACACCTGCGCCAGCCGGGCGATATCGCCGGCCAGGGGATCTTCGGCCGGCGTCACGCCGCGCACACGCTGCTCGATGGCCACCCGCGACAAGAGCACGGCCAGGTCGGCCAGGGCGCCGGCATAGGACAGGCCGCGGATCGCCAATTCATCCGCCACCGCCAGCACGCTCTTGGCGTCACCGGCGGACAGCGCGTCCAGCAGGCGCACCAGGTGCCGCTGGTCGATGGTGCCGAGCATGCCGCGCACGGCATCCTCGGTCAGGTTGCCGGCGCTGTAGGCGATGGCCTGGTCGGTCAGCGACAGGGCATCGCGCATGGAACCCGAAGCCGCTTGCCCGATCAACCGCAGGGCGGGGACCTCGAAGCCCACGTCTTCCTGGCCGAGCACGGCCTGCAGGTGGCCGACGATGGAATCGGCCGGCATCTGCTTCAGGTTGAACTGCAGGCAGCGCGACAGCACCGTCACCGGAATCTTCTGCGGGTCGGTGGTGGCGAGTATGAATTTGACGTGGGGCGGTGGCTCTTCCAGCGTCTTGAGCATGGCGTTGAACGCGTGCCCGGTCAGCATGTGGACTTCGTCGATCATGTAGACCTTGAAGCGCCCCGCGCCCGGCGCGTACACCGCCTGCTCCAGCAGCTGCGTCATTTCCTCGACGCCGCGGTTCGAGGCCGCGTCCAGTTCGAGGTAGTCGACGAAACGCCCGGAATCGATTTCCGTACACGCGCGGCACACGCCGCAAGGCTTGGAAGTGATGCCTGTTTCGCAGTTGAGCGACTTGGCCAGGATGCGCGAAAGCGTGGTCTTGCCCACCCCCCGAGTTCCTGTGAACAGCCAGGCGTGGTGCAGGCGTTGGGTGTCGAGCGCATGCGTCAGCGCGCGCACCACGTGATCCTGTCCCACGAGGGTATCGAACGATCGCGGCCGCCACTTGCGGGCCAGTACCAGATAAGTCATGGGTGGATTGTAGAGCCTGTTTCGGAAGCTGGCCTGAAACGCAAAGGGGACGGGTTTATTCCCGTGGAAGATATCCTTGGAAAATAACCCCGTCCCCCTTGAAAACAAACGCGTCATGGGTTTGGCATGACGCGTTGCTTTGAAGAATCCGGTTGGCGAGCCTTACTCCGGCACTGACCCTAAACGACTATGGCTGCTTCGTTCCCGACCTGACCAGGTTCACCGCCGAACCATGCGGAGGGGCCCGCCAGCCGAGATTCTAGCAGAGCTGCGCTTCGCTTGCTTGCTAGAACCTCGGCCGGCGGGCCCCAGGGGGCAGTATGTGGGCCCCATCCCCAGCCCTCCCCCCGAGGGGGAGGGAGTTTGGGACTTCGCTTCGCTGGTCCTTTCGCCTCGCTTCGCTTTGCCTTGCGGGGTCTTCGAACTGCGCTGGGGCGGGGCGTTGTTCACTGGACGCTTGGTTCTTCGCTTGGTTCTCCGTCTAACTGGCGGGTGCCAGGACGTAGAGCTTTCGGACGGGGGTGCGGATATCCCAGACGCCTTGGGTATTGGGGGGCATGGCCAGGGTGTCGCCTGCGCGGAATTGCAGCGGGGGCTGGCCGTCGGGGGTGAAGGAGCCTTCGCCGGCCAGGATGTGCATGATTTCGCCTTCCAGGACCTGGCGGCGGAATTGGCCGGGGGAGCATTCCCAGATGCCGGCGCTGGTGGCTTCGGCGCCGGGGACCACTATTTTCCTGGCGCGCAATGCGCAGGCGGGTTCGCTGAGCGGGATGCCGACCGGGCCGAGGTCATCCAGCGGGGCGGTGTCGCGGGTCTGGGGGATGTGTTGGATGGTCATGGTGTACTCAGGAGGATGGAGGCGCGCTTCTACGAGAGCTTGTCGCACAGGCCGTAGTAGGCGACGCCGAGCGCGATGTAGAAACGCTTGAGGCCGTGGAACGGCAGCGGCCTGATGGGGGTGACGGGGTATGGCATGGACTCGCCCGCAGCGATGGTCCGGGCGAGGTAGCGGCCCATCTGCGTGGCGAGAGCGACTCCGCGTCCGTTGTAGCCCAGCAGGATATGCAGGTTGGGCGATGGCTGATGGACATGCGGCACGAAATCGCGTGTCAAAGCGATCCGGCCGGCCCAGCGATAGGTGAAGGGGATCCGGGCCAGTTCCGGAAACAGCATGCGCGCGCCACGCACCAGGTGGTCCCAATCCTGTTCCGATGCGGGGTCGGCGAAATGGCCCCGGCCTCCCAGCACGAAACGGCCCTCGTGGTCGCGGCGGAAGTACAGCAGCAGGCGGCGGGAGTCCGAGGCCACCACGCCGCCGGGCATGATGTGGCCGCAGGCCTTCGGATCCAGCGGTCCGGTGGCGACGATGAAGCTGTTGGCGGCGATGACGCTGCGCTGCAGACCGGGCCATAGCCCGTTGGTGTAGCCATTGGTCGCGATCAGCGCGTGCTCGGCGCGGACAGTGACGCCCTGCTCCGTGCGCGCCAGCCATTGCTGGCCTGATCGTTCCAGCGCCGTGACGCGGGTATGGCCATGCACCGACGCGCCAGCCGCTTGCGCCGCCGCCACCAGCCCGCGAGTGTAGGACAGGGGCTGGATGCTGCCGGCGCGCCGGTCGATCCAGCCGCCCAGGAACCGGTCCGTGCCCAGCCTCGCGCTGACGGCGTCCTTGTTCAGCATTTCCACGGCTGCGCCACGATCCAGCCACTGCTGGGCGCGGTCCGACACGGTTTCCAATGCGCGAGCAGAGTGGGCCGGCTGTATCCAGCCGGCCCGCATGGCATGGCAGGCGATGGCATACTTTTCGATAAGCTCGAATACCGCGTCGGAGGCAGACGCCACCATCTGCAATAGCGGTTCTCCCAGCGCTTTGCCGTAGCGCGCCAGGATCGCCTTTGGATCGTGCTTGATGCCCGGAATGACCTGCCCACCGTTGCGGCCGGAGGCGCCCCAGCCCGGTTCCTGGGCATCCAACACGCAAACGCGCAGTCCGAGTTCGCTCAGGTGCAAGGCGGTCGACAAGCCGGTAATGCCGGCGCCGACGATGACGACGTCGCATTGGAGGGAAGCCGCCAAGGCGGGTGCGGCGGGCGCCTGCCCCGCGGTCTGCTGCCACAAGGATTGCGGGGCATCGGCCGAATCTGGTGCGCGCATGGTGTATCTCAGCGTCCGCTGGCCTGGGGGAACACGAAGGGGGTGGCCTCCGCGAATCGGGTCAGCACGTTCGCCGTAATGCGCGACACGTTGTTGTCGTAGCCGTTCCAGGCCAGCGACGCCCCCCACGTGATCGAGCCCGTGGAAAAAACCGCACCACCGTTCAGGCACTCGTAGAACACCAGGTCCGCATAGCAGTGCTTGGCTTCCTCACCGTTGATGGTGGGGTGGTGGTAGGTCGTCTCCTCGGGCACCACGTTGTAGTAGCGCGTATGCTTTTCCGATCGGGCGACGATCAGCGTATGCGGCGGCGTACCCAGCCGGTAGTCGACGCGATCGATCTCGTCGCCAGCCGCGCCGCCTCCGCTGCTGCCGAAATCGCCAATGATTTCATCCGCCACGCCTTCGAACATGAAAGCCACGCGCGGGTCGCGGCTTTCGGGCCGCCGGCGATAGTAGGACGAGGCGTCGAACCCGGTCGCGGTGGTGCCGATGCCGGTCAGCGTCTGCGGTGCCAGCCCGATGCGGCGCCAAGTGCCGCCATATTCGCCGGTATAGCTGTGGTAGCTCTCCCCGGCCGGCGTCTCGCTGTAGCGGGCGCCGGTCTCGGTGCGGCGCAGTTCCATCAACCAGGGCTTTTCGGGATGGTAGGCGCAGCGCCAGTAGAAGCCGTTGCCGCCCATGTACATGAGGCGGCCGCCCTGCCCCTGGTACGCCACCATTGCCTGCCACATGCGCGTGGTCCAGTACTCGGGATGCGCCCCGGTCATGACCACGCTGTAGCCCTCCAGGGCCTGCAAGCCTTCGGCGTGCAGCATGTCGTCCGTGATGACGTCGTAGTCAAAGCCCTTTTCGTCCAGCCAGTCCAGGAAGTGGGTATCGCCGTTCAACGACCAGGTACGGCATTGCAGATGCATGCTGAAGACCGGCCGCAAGCGCGAGGCGTAGTAGACGCCATAGCCGTCCGAATGCGTGTCGTACATGGAAAGGCTCAACTCGCGGTGTTCGCCCAGGTAAGTCTCCCAGGGATACAGGACCATGAAGTTGCCCGACTTCATTTCCATGCCTTCTTCATCCAGGCGGTAGTGCGAGTTCGAATACGCCATATAGGTGGCCGTCGACGCGAGGAATGCGATCCGCTTGCGCGGTCCGCCCGCCTTCGGCCGCACGATGAAGGTAATGCGTTCCTGCTCTCCCGCTGTGCCGGTCAGGCGCGCCGCATACAGGCCGCTGGGCAGGTCGTCAGGCACGGTCAGGCTGAAATCGGTCTCCCAGCGCGCGTCCTCCAGGGTGTCGTCATGGAAGTGCAGCGCGGCGAAATGGTCGGGACATTCGCGCCAGAACATGACGCTGGAATCCCAGCGCAGGCCGGGCACGCCGCGCGCGGGCAGGTTCTCGATGCGCCCCTCCGACCAGGGCCTGGCCGTGTCGACGAGCACATCGCTGTCGATGCGCTGCGAGAAATCCCAGGCCTGCAGTGGCGGCGCGGCATGGCGGCGGCCTTGGGCCTCGACGCGCAATTGCGCCAGGTCTGCATCCCTGGCGCCATACGGCAGCAGCGTGGGCGAATCCAGGCGGCCGTTGAAGTGCTTGGCGTATTGTGGGCGCGGCAGGCCAGTGGCGGCCGCGCCCATCGTCAGCGGAAGCTGCGCCAACGCGACCGGATCGACCGCCGGCAGCCGGCCGCTCGCCTGCGCATGCGAATTCACGGCCAGCAAGGGGTTGGCGGGCACCTGCCGCAGATCGACCGTCCCCGAGTCCAGGTCCAGCGTTACCGCCACCAGATACCACTGGCGCGCGGTCATGGGCAATCCTAGCGTGACGCGCTCGCTCTTGCCGCCGCTGCCCTGTTCCCAGAACAGACAGCCATCCCGATCCAGGCCCAACAGATATCCGACGCGCGCGGCGTCGTCCCAGCGCGACAGGATCGCCTGATCGCCACCGTTGCAAGGCAAAGTCGGCATCACCGCCAGGATCCAGCTCTTGCAGCCCGTGGCAGGCTCGCCGAAAGCGGGCGCCACCGCGCGCGAACCGGTTTCGGTGGCTTGGGGACGCCCGGCGATGGCGGTGGCGATGCCCTGCATCACCACGGTCTCTTTCAAGCCGGGAGCGCCGGGCGTAACGTCGCCGCTGCGGATACGCACCAGGTCGGCGTCATAGCGCAGCGCATGCGCGCAGCTCACTTTGAATTCTATGGTCTCTCCCGGCGCGATCGTCCAGGTGCTGGGGTACCCCAGGATCTCGTACATACAAGCTCCGTCAGTTTGATTCGGGCGACTCGGTGTGGCGGCCTGCGTTCAGTCCAGGTCGGACGGCCAGGGATAAGGCGAGTGGATGGCCCAGCGGATCTTCAGCAGCGCCCACTGGGCGTCGGCCAGCTTGGCATAGCGCTGCGGCGCCAGTTCGACCGGATCGCCCCGCCCCGCGCCGAGCGTGCCGATGGCGTACTCCGAGTAAGGCTGGGTGCAGACGATGACCTGCTTGCCGGCCATGGGCTCCATCCGCAACCGGTTGAGCAGGCGGTTCAGCTTCAGCGGCCGGTTCTTGGTGGTCGTCGTCCTGAAGTGTTTGAGAAGTTCCGCGTCTTCGGGCTGGATCTCGTACATATCGCGCTCCGGGCATGAAAAATCGATTCAGTGGTCGCGCTCTGGCGCGGCGAACATCTCCAGGCCGACCGTGCGTTCCAGCAGCAGCACCAGCGCAAGCGTGAAGACAATCAGGAACGTGGCGATGGCGGCAATCACGGGACTGGCGCTTTCCTGTATCTGCGTGAGGATGCGCACAGGCAAGGTGTTGACGTCCGGCGCGACCAGGAAGACGGTGATCGTCGCCTCGTCGAACGACACGATGAAGCAGAACAGGAAGGCGGTGATCAGCCCCGGTTTGAGCATGGGCAGGGTCACGGTGCGCAAGACCTGCGCCGGCCGCGCGCCCAGGCTCATGCTTGCCTCTCCCAGCGCGGGGTCCAACTTGCGCAGGGAATTCAGGATGGGGCGGTACGCGAACGGCAGCGTGATGATGCAATGCGCCAATACGATGCCCAAATACGAGCCGCTGACGCCGAGCAGGCCGAGCAGCCCCAGGAACGCCACGCCCAGCGCCGCGTTGGGGAATACCAATGGCAACATGATCAGCGCTTCAATAATGCCGCCCCCCCTGATCCGGCTGCGGTCCAGCACGAGCGCGGCCAGCAGAGCCACCGATGTGCTGATGAATGCCACCAGCAAGGCGATGCCGGCGCTGACCGCCAACAGACCCAACCATTGCGGATCGGTGAAGAACTCCAGATACCAACGCCAGGAGAGCGACGCCAGCGGCAAGGTGAAGTACCCGGTGGACGTGAACGACGACACCGCCACCACCAGAATGGGCAAGGGCAGGAAGCCAAACAGCAGAACCAGCAGCAAGCGGTATAGCCAGCGCATATCAGGCTCCCGTTCCGGACACGCGCGCCGCGACGCGGCGTTCGAGCAGTTGCAAGGGAATAACCAGCGAGAACGCCGCGAGCAGCAGCACGATCGCCATGCTGGCTGCCTTCGGATAGTCGAAAACCTGCAGCACGTCCTGGTAGATCTGCGTAGCCAGCATGCCGTCACGCACGCCCCCCAGCAACAGCGGCGTAACGATGGCCCCGGTCGACAGCAGATAGACCAGCATGGCGCCAGTGATGACACCCGGCAGGCTCAGCGGCAGGGTGACATGCAAAAAGGTCTTGAGCGGACCGGCCGCCAGCGTCTGCGAGGCCTCGTCCAGGGCGCGATCCAGATGCAGCAGCACCGCCAGCACCGAGACGATGAAAAACGGACTGAAGACATGCACCAGGCCAATCACCACCCCGGTCATGTTGAAAATCAGGCGCATCGGCGTATCGATGACACCCAGCGACAGCAACAGCGAATTCAGCGTGCCCTTGGGCCCCAGGATCACCACCCAGCCGTAGGTGCGCACCACCACGCTGACCAGCCACGGCGTGATGACCAGCATCATCAGGAAATTGCGGTTGCCGCGATAGCGCGAAATCGCATAGGCGATGGGATAACCGACCAGCACGGAAAAGAACGTGACGACCAGCGCGACCCCTATCGTGCGCAGCAGTACCGCGACGTAATCGGCCCGTTCGAAGAAGCGCACGAAATTGCCCAGGCCAAAGCCGTCCGCGGTGCGCAGCGATTCCACGGCGAGATAGGCGATCCCCGTCAGGAACATCAGGATCAGGATCGCCGGGGGAAGCAGCAGGATCAGCGGCGGCCGGGTCGATTTCATTGCGGCTTCTCCGGGCTTACCGGCCGGCGCCCGCCATCGCGCGTTCGACCAGCTCGATGCGCGACTTGCGGGATTCGGCGATGTAGTTCCAATCCGGCTGATAGAGCTGGTCGCGCAGGGCGGTCAGCGGCTGACCCAGTTCCTTTTCTGTCGCGGGAGACAGTTTGGCCGTGCTGTTCAGCGGCAGGTAGCCGGCAATATCGGCAATGCGCGACTGGCCCTCCGGTTGGGCCACATAGTTCAGCCACTTCAGGTAGCTGGCGCGGCCCTGCGCCTTCTTGGGCACAACCACGATGTATGGAAGAATCAGCGCGCCCTCCTTCGGAATCACCATCTCAATGTTGGTCTGCCCGTCGCGCTTCATCTGCCAGACGCGGGTCGAGTAGTAGGGCGCAGCCGTCACTTCTCCGCGCTGCAGCAGCTGGTTCATCTGCGCCATCGAGCTATACATTGCCAACGAGTTCTTGCCCAAAGCGGTCAGCAACGCCAGGCCCTTGGCGGTGTCGCGCTCGTTGCCGCCTTCGGCTACGGACATGATGGTCAGGTCGTAGGCCGAGCTGTAGACCGGACGGGTGACCGACAGCTTTCCCGCCCACTTGGAATCCCCCAGCGCCTTCCACGAAGAGAAGTCGGAAGATTTCGCAAGATCCTTGTTGACCGCGATGCCGTAGTACGCGAAGTAGGTACTGACGCCTATGAGGCGTCCGGAAGGCGCCTTGAGCAGGTACTTCTCCGGCACGTTCTTCAGCGCGGGAACCTCGCTCATGTCGAAGTCTTCGAGCAGGCCGTCGCTGTACATCTGCGAGGCCTCGAAGAACGACGAAAGCGCCGCATTGAACTTGGGCGCATCCTTCTGCGCGCGCACCTGAGCCTCGGGAGTGGGGACTTCGACGATCTTCACACCGATTCCCGTTTCCTTCGTAAAGGGTTCCGCGTAAGCCTCGCGCCACGCCGCCCCCACGCCACCGCCCCAGGTAGCCATGGTGATTTCCTGCGCGCTAGCGGTGCCGCAAACGGCCATGACCGCCGCGACGGTCCAGTGGGCAAATCGATAGGTGCTCATTGTGCGACTCCAGTGAGAGTGAACAGCGCTAGAGGGAGACGACCGAAATGCGGCTGTCGTCCCAGGTCAGTCCGACGGCTTCGCCCTGCGCCGGCAACGGTTGCCCGTCCTGCGCTGGCCAATCGGCGATCAGGGTCCGGGCGCCGGCCTGCAGCCAGAGGCGCGTGTTCTGTCCGGCGTAGACGCGGCGCTCCACGCGGGCCTGCAAGCGAACGTTGCCGGCGGGCGCCAGTTTCAGGTGTTGCGGCCGCAGCGATATGCCCACTGCGCTGCCTGCCGCGAAGCGCGAGTCCGGCAGATCGAATTCGCAGCCGAGTTCCGGACAGTCGAGACGGACCGCGCCGGCCTGCACCACGCCTTCGAAGAAATTCGTGTCTCCCACGAACTCAGCGACAAAGCGGGTCTGCGGTTTTTCGTAGATGGTGGCGGGGTCGCTGACTTGGTCGATCAGGCCGTTGCGGAACACGGCGACGCGATCGGACATGGTCAACGCCTCTTCCTGGTCGTGCGTCACGAAGATGAAAGTGGTGCCGAGTTTTTCCTGGATCAGCTTCAACTCGGTCTGCATCTGGCGGCGGATCTTCATATCCAGGGCGCCGAGCGGCTCGTCCAGCAGCAGAACCCGGGGCTCCATGACAATGGCGCGCGCCAGCGCCACGCGCTGCTTCTGTCCGCCCGAGATCTGGCCGATGTAGCGGGCGCCGTAGCCTTCCAGGCCGACCATCGCCAGCGACCGCTCCACCTTGCTGCGGATGGCGGCGGGCGGCTCGCGCCGCATTTTCAAGCCGTAGCCGATGTTCTCGGCGACGGTGAGATGCGGAAACAGGGCTAAGTTTTGGAACACCATCCCGAGCGGACGGCGGTACGGCGGCGATGACAGGATCGACTGTCCATCTATCTTCACCTCGCCCGAGGTAGGCGTTTCAAAGCCGGCGATGATCCGGATCAGCGTGGTCTTGCCACAACCGCTGGGGCCCAGCAGCGTCAGAAACTCGCCTTCGCGCACGTCCAGGCTCACGCCCTTCAACGCCGCCGACGCGCCGAACGTCTTGGTGACGTTCTGGATCTGGAGGATCGGCGTCCCCGCTGTTTTCTGACCCTGCCCCATGCTCACACACTCCGGCAAAACCGATGAATGAGCGCAGGATATTGGAGCAGATAAGCTTTGGGCAATAGTAAAATCCCGCACCAAGGTTTATTATTATCGCTAGGCGGTAATTAATACCCAAAATACGGGAAAACGAGGAGCCGAAAATGCTGGAACAGGCCGAACTGGAAGTCGACGAAGGCATGTTCAACCACTCGTTCGCGAGGGGACTGAAAGTTCTGTTCGCGTTCCGTGGTGCGCAGAGCGCAATGTCTCTGTCCGAAGTGGCGCAAGCCGTGGGCACGAGCGTCAGCACAGCCCAGCGCACCGTGTACACGCTGGAAAAGCTGGGGCTCATCAGCAAGTCGCCCAAGACGCGCAAGTTCAGCCCCACTCTGCGGGTCCTGGAGCTGGGCTACAACTACATCGCGGCCGACCCGTTGGTCGAAGCCGCGAATCCCTTCCTGGCCGAGTTGTCCAATATCACGGGGGAAACGGTCAACCTGACCGAACCCCTGGACCACGAGATGGTGTATGTGTCGCGGGTCGTGGCGGCGAAGTTCATTCCCATCCACATGCCCATCGGCAGCCGCATCCCCATGTACTGCACGGCCAGCGGCCGCGCCTACCTCGGCGCGCTGCCGGAGGAACAGGCGCAGGCCATCCTGGACGCCTCTGCGCTGCAGCGCCATACGCAATGGACCGAGACCGATCCGGCGAAGCTGATGGAGATCGTCCGGCAGGCGCGGCGCGAAGGCATCGCGCACAACAAGGAAGAACTGTTCCTCGGCGACATGACGATCGCCGCGCCCATCATGGGCCAGCGCGGCACGCCCGTTGCGTCCGTGCATATCGTGGCGCCGACCAGCCGCTGGACTCTCGAAGAGGCTTTGGCGCGCCTGGGGCCGCTGGTGTTCGATTGCGCCCGCGGCATCAATAACTCGGTGCGCTCGTTCACCTGAGGGCCGCCGGGCAGGCGGCCCGCGCTACAGATCGATCCAGGCGCGAGCCCGCGGGAAGTAAAGCGCGGCGCGCGCCGTGCGGCCGTCCAGCGCCGTGACTTGCGCGCAATAGCGCAGCAACTGGTCGCCGTGCCGCTGCCGCATGCGCGTGGCGAAGGCAGTTGGCGCCTCGCCCGGATGCGGCCGGCCGGTTTTGTAGTCAACGATGAGCCAGCCGTCTTCGGTGCTGAGGGCCAGGTCGATGACGGATACCTTGCCGGCGGCGTCGATCAGGGGCCATTCGCGGCGCGCGCCGGATTGCGACAGCAGCCACAGGCCGCGTTCGTCGGCCAGGGTGGCTTGCAGGGTTTCGAGCACGGCTTCGGATGCGGCGTCCGCCTGGCTGGCGGGGATGCCTGCGCGCGTCAGTTGGCGGCGCATGGCGGGTAGGCGCTGCGCCAGCGCGTCGGCGGACCAAGCGTGCACGCCGTCCTGGCCGATGCGCGCCAGCCAGGCGTGCGACAAGGTGCCGATGGCGGCGTCGTAGCCGGCTTCCAGTTGCCACGCCGGATGCTCGCCGCCATCGCCCCAGGCGCCGCGCGCCGCGGCGCCAAAGCCGGGGCTGACGACCAGGTCCGCCATGCGCGCCAGTTGCGCCAGGCCGGCGCGGTCCACGCGCCGCAGGGGCTCGCCCTGCCACTCGGGGCCGTCGGCCTGCGGCGCCATCGTTTCGCCATCGAGCGACGGCGGCGTCGGCACGGCCAGGCAAGGCCACAAGCGTCCCAGCAGGCTGGCGGACGATGGCGTCTTGACTTGGCCGCTGGCCTCGTCCACCGATACGTGGCCCACCAGGTGCAGGCGCTTGCGCGCCCGCGTCGCCGCCACGTACAGCAGGCGGTCGATTTCGTAGGACGCGCGGCGCGCCTCGCGTGCGCCCAGATAGCGCGACAAGGGATCGGCCTCGGTTTCGGCGCGCGGCTTGACCGGGCCGAACAGCACGCGGCCGCCGCTCTGCTCGAAGCGCACCAGCGGCGCCTGGTCGCCGCGCGGCGCGCGGTGCAGGCCGTACAGGATGACCGTTTCGAACTGCAGGCCCTTGGACTTGTGCATGGTCATGATTTCGACCGCGCCGGTGTCCTCGTCCGCCGCGTCCGGCGCGGCGAACAGCCGCGCGATGCCGGTATCCAGCGCGGCGACATCGATGGCGCCATGCGGCGCCAGGCGCTCGATCAGCTGGAACAGGCTTTCCGCGTCGTTGGCCACGGACAGGCCGGCATACAACGCCGGGCCGCCCAGACGGCGCCACAACGACTCCACCCAGGCCGCGAAGGGCATGGCGCCGGCGGCGTTGCGCTTGTCGAGCAGGATGGCCGCCACCTGGCGCAAGCGCTCGAACTCGTCGGCGCCAAGCACGTTCTGCGCCGCCGGCGTTTCCGGCGTGTCGGGCGCCGCGTCGAACAGGGAGCCCTGCGGCGCGCTCGCGGCCGCCACGGGCGCGGTTTGCGGCGCGATGCGCAGCGCGCGTTCCAGCAGCACCGGCACCGGCGTGATGTGATCGTCGCCGAACAGGCGTTGCAAGGAGGTCAGCGTCAGGCCGCAGTACGGCGCGCGCAACACGGACAGCCAGGCCAGGCGGTCGCCGGGGTGCGACAAGGCCCGCACCAGTTGCACCAGATCCGCCACCACCGGCCGCAAGGCCAGCGGCACCAGATCCACCGCCCGGCAGCGTATGCCTTCCTGCGCCAGGCGGCGGGTCAGATTGCCCAGGTGGCTGCGCGCCCGCACCAGCACGGCGACGGGATGCTTGGCGCCCTTGTGGTCAATCAGCGCCTGACGCACCAGGTCCACCGCGATGTCCTCGGCTTGCGTTTCCGCAGGGGCCGCGCCCTCGCGCGACCAGGCCGGATGGAAGCGTACCGCCGGCTCCGGCAATGCTTCGTGGAAGGCGGTGGACGGACTGTAGGCGATGGCGCCCGCCGCCGCGTCGCTGCGCCGGGGCAGCAATTGCGCGAACGACTGGTTGACCCATTCGACGATGCCTGCCTGCGAACGGAAGTTGTCGGTAAGGTTGAGAAAGTCCGGCAGCAGCTCACCCACGCCGATATCGGCGACCTCCAGGAACAAGCCCACTTCCGCCTTGCGGAAGCGGTAGATGGACTGCATCGGATCGCCCACCAGGAACAGGCTGCGGCCATCGCCCTGCTGCCAGCCCGAGGTCAAGGTGCGCAGCAGGTCCAGCTGGGTCTGGCTGGTGTCCTGGAATTCGTCGATGAGCAGATGGCGGATCGAGGCGTCCAGCTTCAGCAGCAATTCGCCAGGATCGTCGGCGCTGCCCAGCGCGGCCGCGGCGCGCTGCGCGATCTCGATGAAATCCACCTCGCCGGTATCGGCAAAGCGCAGCCGCAGCTGCGCCACCGCCAGCGCCAGGGTCATCAGCTGCGCGCCCAGCACTTCCCATTGCGCATCGGTGAAATGCGGCGCGGGCACGTCACGCACCGCATGCAGGCGGCGCACCCAGGCCGCGTCCGCGTCGGCGGCTTCCAGCCACGCCACGAACGGCTCCTTGTGCGCGCACTTGGCGGGAAAGCCCAAGTTCTTGTTGACTGTCTTGCGCAAGGTGCCGGTGCCGGTCAGCAACAGGTGCGCCACGGCTTGCCATAGTTCCAGCGCCTCGGCGTCAGGCGGAGGTTCTTCCGTCCAGTCCAGCAAGGCCTGCAGTTTGTTCTCCGCTTCCCCATCCTGCAGATTGGCGGCAGCCAGCCGCGCCGGGCCGCATAGCGCTTCGGCCCAACCATAGGGCATGGCCTCGCTGAGCGCGTCCAGGTCTTCGCCTATGGCCTCGGCCAGCATGGCCTCCATGCCCTCGCGGTCGGAGCCGTGGCGCAGCAGCGGCAGCCATTGGTCGCGCTGCCCCAGCATGTCGGCGATGGCCTCTTTGGCCGCCTGCACATCCACGTCCAGGTGCTTGAGCAGGATGCGTACGGCCTCGTAGTCATCGGCCAAGTCCAGGGTGGCGCGCGCGGCGGCCTCGTAGTGGGCGCGCGCGTCGTCGGTGATCTCCGGCATGCCGCCCAGTTCCGACAGCCAGGGCATGCTGCGCACCAGGCCCGCGCAGAACGAGTCGATGGTGCGGATGGCCAGCCGCGCGGGATGGTCCAGCAGATGCCAGCCCTGCGCCTCGTTGCGCGCCAGCGCGGCGCGGGCCAGCTCCCAGCTGCGGCGCTCGTGCATGGCCTCGGGCGGCGCGTCCAGCCCGCGGCGCAGCTTGCTGAGCACGCGCGCATGCATTTCGGACGCGGCCTTGCGCGTGAAGGTGATGGCGACGATTTCTTCCGGGCGGTTCACGGTCGCCAGCAGCGCCAGGATGCGGTCCGTCAGCAGTTCGGTCTTGCCGGAGCCGGCCGGCGCCTGCACCAGGAACGAGCGGGTCGGATCCAGCGCGTCGGCGCGCGCGGCGTGGTCGTGCGGCAAGCGTTCTTGTTCAGCCATGGCTCATGCGTCCTCGTCGTCCAGATGCAAACGCAAGAACGGCAATGCATCGCAGTATTTCAAATCATCGCGGCGATAGGCCACGTTGGCCGCGTAGCCCTCGGCATACTCGTCGGCCAGCGCTTCGATGGCCGTGCGCCAGCGCTGCCGGATTTCGGGCCAGGACAAGCCGTCGAAGTACTTGCTGTCGCTGGCAAGCGTGACGCCAGACACGCCCAGGTCCTCGTCGGCCAGGCCCTGCGCAGCGACCTGCCGCGCGTGGATCTGCGCCAGCACCAGGCCCGCCACTTCGCCGCCCGCGGCGTCCGCCAGCACCGATGCGTAGAACGGCAGCTGCACGTTCACGGGCCGGCTGCGCGACCAGTCCGGTTCGGGCTTGGCCGCCGCCACGCCGGTCTTGTAGTCGACGATGACGTTGCGGCCGTCGCCCAGCGTATCGATGCGGTCCAGCCGCAGCTTCAGGTTGAGCGCGCCGCGCTGCCACTGGTGGTTCTTTTCCACCTGCGCCACCGCGAAGGGCAGGCGCTGCGCCTCCATGTCCAGCCAGGACGTCAGCACCGCCTGGGCGCGCTGGCACTCCAGTGTCTTCAAAGCCGGCGCATAGTCTTTCAATTCCTCGTCCGCGGCCTGCGCCACCGCCTGTTCCAGCAAGGCGGGCAGGCGGCCCGTGGCCATGACCTCGTGCAGCGCGTCCTGGTCGGGCATCATGCCCCACACCAGCTCCAGCGCCTTGTGCAGGAATTGGCCGCGCACGTTGACGGTGGCTGCGTCGGCATAAGGCGCCATTTCGCGTCCGCCCAGGCGATGCCGCACGAAGGCCCACAGCGGATTGCGGGCCTGCGTATCCAGCACGTCCAGGCCGCCGCCGCCCCGGTTGCCGGCCGCCAGGGGCGGACCTTGCGCATCGTCCAGCGATTCCTGCGGCAAGGCCGACAGCGCTTGCGTTGCGGCCGGCGCCCAGTCGGTCAGTGCCGCTGCCGCGATCAGCGGCGACGGGCGCAGCTCGCGCTCGCCGTCCATGTGCGCATGACTGACGATGATCTCGGGCGCGCAGCGGCACAGTGCGGCGTACATGCCTTCGGCCCATTCGCGTTCGCGTTCGGGCGTGGCGCGCGGCGCCTTGGCCTGGCGCAGCACGGCCAGCGGCAACAACGGGTTGGGCTTGGGCGACGCGGGCAGCACGTCGTCAGTCAGGCCCAGCATCCAGACGCCGTCCCAATAGCCGCCCTCGGCCTCCAGCAAACCCAGCACGTCCAGGCGCGCCAAGGGGTCGCGCTGCGGTTGGAACGACGCGGAGCGCGCCACACTTTCCAGCAGGTTCACGGCGGCCACGCCGCCCAGGCGGCCGGCGGCAGGCGCCAGCGCCGAAAAGCTGCCGAGCGCATCGCCCAGCGCGCCCATCACCTGATAGCCGACGCTGTCCAGCACGCCTTCGCCGGGAAAGCCCAGCGCCATCAAAGCGGCCTTCATGCGCAGCATCCACACGTCGCAGGTGGCCTGGCGGCCGCCCTGCGTCCAGATCTCCATGGCCTGGTTCCAGGCCTGCGCCAACAGTGGCAGGTCCGCCAGCAGCTTGCGCCAATCCTGCGGGCTGACGTGCAGTTGCGCCTGGCGCCGCCAGCGCGCATCGATCGAGGCCAGCCGCGCGCGGTCGCGCACATCGCCCGCGCAATGTCCGCCCAGCAGGGCCGCGCCCAGCACCTCGACGCTGCATCCCTTGCCCGGCGCGCACTCGGCCAGCGCGCGCAGCCATGCGAGCGCGGCGCGCGCCATGGGCCATTCGTTCAGCGGCCGCCCCACTGCCACGTTGAAGGCGTATGCGGCTTCACCTCCGCACCCGGCCAGGGCCTGGCTCAGCACCCGCCGCGCGAAAGGCGATTCCGCCTCCAGCTGGGGCGAGACGATGGCATAGCGGCCATGCGGATGCGCCTTCAGATGCTCGGCCGCCCAGGCCGCGGCGGCGCGCCATTCCGCGCCTTGATCCGCTGCTTCGTACCGGCGGGCCGCGGTTTCGACCCGTTGCGCATCGCGCCACTGCGCAACGGCGGCGCCCTGTTCCTCGAAGGCGCTAAGCAGCCGGCGAAAGCGCGGCGATATGTCCGTGAATCCCGCCAACACCAGTTGCTGCGGAATGGGCAGGCGTCCGTCCTCCAGCGCCCGCAGCACGCGCGCATAACCCTGGTTGGCGTCCTCGGCATCGATGCCAGCCAGCGCCTGGCGATAGCGCGCGCGCCATTTCGCGAAGCCGCGGTACTCGTCGGTGTCCGCGCCCGATGGCACTTGCAGTTGCCATTCGTCCATCAGCAGGTCCGCGTCCATCGACAGGCGCGCGGCCTGGCTGGCGTCCAGCAGCACGCGCTCGGCCTCTTCCGCGCGGATCGCCTCGGTCCACACCAATTGTGTCGCGAAGCTGTCCAGCCGGTAGGCGGGCACATCATCGTCGGTCTCGAACGCGAGCTCATCGGCGGCATCGGCCAGCCATGCGGACAGCGGCAGGATGCGCGGCAATTCGCTGACCTGGCGCTCCTGGCGCAGCAGCCCGGCCAGTTCCAGCGTGAGACGGCGCGACAGGCGGTTGTTCACCGTGAGCACCAGCGTGTCGGCGGCGGGCATGCCGCCGATGTCCGGCAGCGATAGATCGGGATAGGAAGGCAAAGAGTCCTGCATGGGTATCCGGAGCGCCCGCCGGAAGCGGCGCGCGATGAGGGAAGAAATACCGCCGTAGGATACCGCGAGGCCGAGCGGAAAACGCGCCTAGAAGCCGCAGAGCGCGGCCAGGTTTTCCCAGTGGATCTGCATTTCCGGCGTGGTGTAGCCCCAGAAAGCCAGGCCCATGACCGCAACCAGGGCCAGCGCACCCGCGATGCGCCAGCCGCGATGGCGGCGGGCGGCGGGTCCGGAATGGGTCGAGGGCGTCATAACGTTCCTGGCAAGCCCGGCCTCAGGCCGGGGCCGGCTGGGCCACCGGCTGTTCGCGCACCGGCAGGCACAGCAATGCGGCGAGGATGGCGAGCGCCACGCCGAGCCACCAGACGGCATCGTAGTTGCCGGTCTTGGCGTAGGCGTATCCGCCCAGCCATACGCCGATGAAACTGCCTAGTTGATGGCCCAGGAAGACGATGCCGGACAAGGTGGCCGCGTAGCGCAGGCCGTAGATCTGGCCGATCAGCCCCTGCGTGAGCGGCACGGTCCCCAGCCAGAACAGCCCCATCCACGCGGCAAAGGCGTACAGCACCCATGGCGACAAGGGCATCCACAACAGCAGCAGGATGCCAAAGGCGCGCATGCCGTACACCACGGCCAAAAGGCGCTTCTTGCTGTACTTGCCGCCCAGCTTGCCGGCATAGAACGAGCCCAGCACATTGAACAAACCGATCAGCGCGATGGCGGTCGCGCCCTGCCCCGCGCTCAGGCCGCCATCGCTGACGTAGGCCGGCAGATGCAGCGTGATGAAGGCGGTATGGAAGCCGCAGACGAAGTAGCTCCAGAACAGGAAGTGGAACGAGGGGTGGCGCACCGCCTGCTTGACCGCCGAGGCCAGCGATTGCTGCGGCCCGGTGTGGGCCTGCGGACGGCCGCGCAGGAAGTAGGCCAGCGGCGCGCCGCAGGCGACGAACAGCGACAACACCCACAATGCGCCCGGCCAATCCAGGCCGCTGATCAGCACCTGGCCCGTGGGCACCACGGCGAACTGGCCCAGGGAGCCGCCGGCGCTGGCGATACCCATGGCCGTGCTGCGATAAGCGGGCGGTACCGCGCGGGCCACCACCGGCAGGATCACCGGAAAGGTCGTGCCGGCCTGGCCCAGCCCGACCAGCACGCCGGCCGTCAGGTAGAGCGTGGCTTCATCGGTGGCGAAGCGCGTGCCTATCATGCCCAGCATGTACAGCAGCGCGCCCAGGGCGATGGTGCGGCCCGAACCGTAGCGGTCGGCCATGATGCCCATGAAGATACAGGCCACGCCCCACACCAGGTTCTGTAGCGCGAAGGCCATGGAGAACACTTCGCGGCCCCAGCCCTGCGCCAGGCCCATTGGCTGCATGAAGAGGCCAAAGGTGGCGCGCACCCCCATGGCGAGCAGCACGACCAGCGTGCCCACGATCAGGGTGCGGGTGAATTTCGTATCGGTTTGGCTAGACATGAAACCTGTTCTTCGTTGTTTTGGTTCGCCGCCCCCTCCTCGGGACGGTCCGGCGCGCCGCGCGGGACTCGGACATCATATACAAATAGCTTCCGGGCCCAGGCAATAGCCACGTCGAGCGCCGGGTCCGCGGCGCGAGGCTGCGGGCCGCGGATTTGGGGCTTGCGCCGCCTGCTGATAGACTTGCGTCCTGCGCCGAAGCCCGTGTCCCCGGTGATAAACTCAGGACCGGAAGAATCGTAGCGATATCAAGGCCTTAGTGAGCAAGCACGGTCCCTTCGACCGACCCTGCCGCCTGATCGGAAATAGTCTCGCCGTAGTTAAATGGATATAACCGGCCCCTCCTAAGGGTCAATTGGTGGTTCGATTCCACCCGGCGAGGCCAACTTTGGCGTCGGTTCCGACGCCTTCCTTCCCCAGCATGTTCCCCGTCCGCCTGATGCGACAGCTCTCTTCTGAGCACGTATTGCGCTGCGCCGGCAGAGACAAAAACCGCACATTCAGCCAGATGAGGGTTAATCCGGGCTACGCTCACGCGCCGCCTGCCGTTAGCTTCTCGGACTTGTCTTGTGACGAATTGAAGCGAGCGTCAATACGTCACTATTATTTTTTTCGACGATGATAGCGAATCGTCTTGCGCGCAACTTGAAATTGCTGTTTAAATTCGACGCGTAAGCCTCTAATTCATCTGGACTTTTTCTGACCCGACGAAACGCCGGCTTAAGAAATATTTACTCACAGACTGACAAGCCAGCTCAAACCATGGCATTTTCCTGGAAACGTGCGATTGCGAACGCGATAGCGCCTGTGGCGCTGGCGGTGTGCGCGCTCCTGCCCCCCGCCGCGCAAGCCGCGAAGAATACGGACCCTTGCAAGACCAACGCCAAGTCGTCGGCCTGCAAGGCGCAACAAGCGAAGAAGGCCCCGGCCCCCAAGGCCAGCTCCGGCAAGAGCGCCTCGGGCAAACAGGCCGCCTCCTCCGCCAAGAAAGCTCCTCCCAAATCCTCCGCCGGCAAGAAAGCCGCCGCCCCCAAGGGCGGCAAACAGGTCGCCGCCAAGGGCACGCCGCCCAAGAAGGGCGCGGCCGCCGGCAAGAACGGCAAGCCCAACAAACCTTCCCGCGCGCAACGCGCCGCCGCTGCCGCAGCGCTGGGTTCGGCCGCCATGCCGCCGCCCGCCTCCTCGGTGCGCGCCGAAGCCGCCGCCCTGCGCTCGACCACCGCTTACGTGCAGGACCTGGAAACCTCCACGGTCATCTTCGCCAAGAACGAAAACGTGGTGCGCCCCATCGCTTCCATCTCGAAGCTGATGACCGCCGTCGTCGTGGTCGACGCCAACCTGCCCATGGATGAAATGCTGGAGATCACCGACGAAGACGTCGACGGCCTCAAGCACACTACCTCGCGCCTGCGCGTGGGCACCAAGCTGACGCGCGGCGACATGCTGCACCTGGCGCTGATGTCGTCCGAGAACCGCGCCGCCAACGCGCTGGGCCGCCACTATCCGGGCGGCCTGCCCGCGTTCGTGGCCGCCATGAACGCCAAGGCGCAGGCGCTGGGCATGACCAGCACCCGCTTCATCGAACCCACCGGCCTGTCCAGCGACAACGTCTCGTCGCCGCACGACCTGGCCCGCCTGCTGCGCGCCGCCTCCCAGCGCCCGCTGATCCATCGCTACTCCACCGATACCGAGTACGACGTCGAGGTCAACAACCGCACGCAGACCTTCCGCAATACCAACCTGCTGGTGCGCAAGCCCGACTGGGACATCAAGGTATCGAAGACGGGCTACATCAACGAAGCCGGCGAATGCCTGGTCATGCTGGCCCGCATCAACGGCCGCGACCTGGCCATCGTGCTGCTGGATTCGCAAGGCAAGCTCTCGCGCATCGGCGATGCGGTCCGCATCCGCCGCATCGTGCAGAACGAAGTGGCGATGGCGTCGATCCAACCCGGCGGCTGAACGCCAGCCGCGTTACGCGGCAATAAGAACAAAGGGCCCGATAGTTCGGGCCCTTGTTTTTTGGCGCTGCGGCAGCGCCACCGCGGATGCGTTACGCGGCCTTGCGTTTGGGACGCAGGGGCTGGGCGTCGTACAGCGTGGGCGGCAGGCCTTCCAATACGGCTTGGGGGTTGAGCGAGCCGATCGGCACGGCCGCGTCCAACGGAATGCGGCCCTCGGCCTGCAGCAGTTGGTAGCGCAGGCAACACACCCGCAGGAATGAGGTGAAGTTGGCGGCCTCGCCCCGGTACTCGATCAGTTCGTCGTACAAACGTTCGATCAGCTGCGTCACGCGCATGCCGTCGCGGCCGGCGATTTCTTCCAATACCCGCCAGAACAGTTGTTCCAGCCGCAGGCTGGTGGCCACGCCATGCAACCGCAGCGAACGGGTTTCGGGCGCGTAGGACTGCTCGCTGGCGCGGATGAAGATTTCACACATGGGAACTCCTGGTACTCGGGTCTGGGCCTTGGGCCTGGGCCGGGATGCCTACGGCTGACTGTACGCCGTTTGCCGCGGCGGCGGCAAGACGCGGCCGCGGGTCGGATTCGTCCCCAGACACCGGCCTCTTTCTGCAACCACACGTTTCCTGCATCAGCGGGCAACCGCCTCGGTTGATATAAATCATGGTCGGGAAAGCGTCCACGTTCGAGCATAAGGAATCTTGATCAGACTTCGGAGGCAGTGATGGATAAAACCATGAAAGCAGCGGTTGCACGAGCATTCGGCAAGCCCCTGACAATCGAAGAAGTCGCGGTGCCGCGCCCGGGTCCGGGCGAATTGCTGGTGAAGATCGAGGCCTGCGGGGTATGCCATACCGACCTGCACGCGGTCGAAGGCGACTGGCCCGTCAAGCCCAATCCGCCCTTCATTCCCGGCCACGAAGGCGTGGGCCACGTGGTGGCGGTGGGCGCCGGCGTGACCCATGTGAAAGAAGGCGACCGCGTCGGCATTCCCTGGCTGTACTCTGCCTGCGGGCATTGCGAGCATTGCCTGGGCGGCTGGGAAACCCTGTGCGAGCAACAACAGAACGCCGGCTACTCGGTGAACGGCGGCTTCGCCGAATATGCGCTGGCCGCAGCCGACTATGTGGGCCTGCTGCCCAAGAACGTCAGTTTCGTGGACATCGCGCCCGTGCTGTGCGCCGGCGTCACGGTCTACAAGGGCCTGAAAATGACGGATACCCGTCCGGGCAACTGGGTGGTCATTTCCGGCATCGGCGGGCTGGGCCACATGGCGGTGCAATACGCCAAGGCCATGGGGTTGAACGTGGCTGCGGTGGACATCGACGACGCCAAGCTCGACTTCGCCCGCCGCCTGGGCGCCGAAGTCACGGTCAACGCCAAGACCACCGATCCCGCCGCCTACCTGAAGCGCGAGATCGGCGGCGCGCATGGCGCATTGATCACGGCGGTTTCGCCCAAGGCCTTCGAGCAGGCGCTGGGCATGGTGCGCCGCGGCGGCACCGTGGCGCTCAACGGACTGCCGCCGGGCGACTTCCCGCTGTCGATCTTCGACATGGTGCTCAATGGCGTCACCGTGCGCGGCTCCATCGTGGGTTCGCGCCTGGACCTGCAGGAATCGCTGCAGTTCGCCGAAGAGGGCAAGGTGCATGCGACCGTGGCCACTGAAAGCCTGGAGAACATCAACGACGTGTTCGACCGCATGCGCCGCGGCCAGATCGAAGGCCGCATCGTGCTCGATTTCGCCTGACCGGCGCGCAGTAACGTAAAAGCGCCAGGGGCGGCAAGGTTGCCGC
>NZ_JCBAMT010000063.1:0-42901 GCF_059760445.1 Achromobacter sp. D7-1
GAACAAACCCCGGCAGCTGGACTGAAATCCAGCTGCCGGGGGTTTTTACATGCGCGGTCCTGGTATCCGCGGATGGCCGGACGCCAGGAGGTGTGCAGCCGCGCGGCGCAGCCTCAGGTAACGCCCGCGTAGTCCTTGCGCTGCGCCGCCATCTGCCGGCCCAGCGTTTGCAGCGCTCGCAGCACCACGGCCATGCCGCGGCGCGTGTCTTCGTCGCGCAGCAGGCCGATGAGGCCCGTCAGGCTCGGCGGGCGGGCTTCCTGCAGCGTGCGGGCATGGGCGTCGCGCAGGGTGTTGGCGGCGGTCCAGGCGGCGCTGCTGGCCTGCTCCGACAGCAACGCCAGCTTTTCCACCATGGACTGGTCCAACAGGTCCACCAGGTCCGAGGTCAGCGACAGCAGGTCGGCGATATTGTCCAGCCGTCCGGCTTCGGCCAGCAGCCCCAGCCTGTCGGCCAACGCGCGCGCGCCAGGTCCTCCGCCCAGGAATGCGGATGGCGTATCGGCGGCCTGGGTGGCGCTTGCTTCATGCGGCGCGTTCATAGCATTCCCCTTGCGACGGCCCAGTACAGGCCGCGGTTGAACCCGTGGCGCAGCAGGCCGCCGAGCTTGGTGGGCGGCGTGGGCAGCACGTCGTGGGTGTAGTCGTACCAGAGCGGCATGCCGGCGTTCAGCCCCATCTGGGCGACCGCCTGCACCCGGCCGTCATAGACGCTGCAAGGATGGCCCAGCCGGATCTCGCCCGCGATGTTGTTGGCGACCACGGGCGCCTGGTTGTGGCAGGAGCCGCCCGCCTTGCTGACCGGCAGGTCGACGGTGTCGCCGATGACGTAGACGTTCTGCAGGCCGTAGACCTGCAGGGTCTCGTGGTCGGTCGGCAGCCAGCCTTCATTGTTCTCGGCCTGCGACACGCCGGATTCCAGCACCACGTCCACGGCGCGTATCGGCGGCGTGGCCATGAGGATGTCGAAGGGCTGCTCGCCGCCTTCCTCCGAATAGGCGATGCGCCGCTCCGGGTCCACCCGCGACAGCGTGAAGCCGCGCTGGAACTGTATGCCTTTCTGCTCGAAGATGGCGGGCAGCACTTCGCAGGTCGGGCGTTGCAGGAACAGGCAGTTGCGCAGCAGCTGCGAGGTGGTTGGGTAGGTGTAGACGATTTCGATCTTGTCGCGCACGCCGCGCCGCCGCAGATAGTCGTCCAGCATCAGCGTGGTTTCGATGGGCGCGATGCCGCATTGGTGCGGGACGTTGGGCGTCTTGGGGAAAGTGACGCTGATGAATACCCGCCCGCGTTCGATGCGCGACAAGCGGTCCGCCAGCTGCCTGGCGGGCGCATACTGGTAGAAATGGTCCCCGGCCTCCTTCAGCCCTTCGATGCGCTCGGGGGATGGCACGCAGCCCGTGGCGATGACCAGATAGTCGTAGCCGTAGCGCTTGCCGCTCTGGGTGGAGACTTCCTGGCGGTCGAAATGGAACCGCGTGACCTTGTCGACGCGGAACTCGATTTCGGGCCGCAGCAGGGAGCGTTCCGGCCGTTTCAGTTCTTCCTGGAAGAAGAGGTTGAAGGCCACGTACATGAACGCCGGTTTGTAGTAATGATCCGGCGTGTCCGAGAGCAGCGTGATGGAGACTTCGCCGCGCGTGATCTCGGGGTAGAGCTTTCCGGCCAGCTGATTGGCGAGCATGGTGCCGCCTACGCCGCCGCCTACGACAACAATACGCTTGTTCATAAACCACCTCTTATGGAGAGATTCTGAGGGCAAGTGCAATGCGTCTGTGTGTGTAGCAATTGTGGCGGGCTGCGTCAACCAGCAGGATCCAGGAGCGTGCCGCGGCCGGCGTAGACGCGTCCCGCATCCACGCGCAGTGGCTGGGGATCCAGTGCCGCGCCCTGGCAGGGGCCTTCGATGCACAGCCCGTCCTCGAAGCGGAACAAGGCCGAATGATGTGCGCACATCAGCACCTGGGCCTCATAGGTCAGGACCGCGCCGTGCGCGGCGTTCAGCGTGACGGAGAAGTGCGGACAGCGGTTCAGGTAGCCCCAGACCGACTGCCCGCGCCGCAGCAGGATCACCGGCTGCGCGCCGATGTCCACGGTCAGCGAACCGCCGTCTGGAATATCGTCGACCCGGCACAGCGCAGCCTCCGCTGCGGATTCAAGCGCGGGGCAGCACGAAGTCATAGCGCCCCTCGTGGAAGTCCGAATCGAATCCATGGCGCCGGCCCAGCGCCGAATCCGCGTGTTGCCGGTCGTATTGCAGCACCAGCGTAGGCTTCACGCCGAACACCGCATCCGACTCGAGATACGGATCCCCGGCATTGAACAGATGGGTGACCAGGCGCTGGTGTCCCGGCGCGTCGATCATGAAATGCAGGTGCGCGGGCCGGAAGACGTGGCGGCCTGTCGCCGCCATCATGCGGCCGACTGGGCCGTCGCCCGGGATCGGATAGGACACCGGCAGGATGGTGCGGATCGCGAAGTAGCCGTCCTCGCCGCTGCGGTAACGTCCTCGCAGATTGCCTTGCGGCTGCTCTACGTCCTGGCCCGAGTACATGCCGTTGGCGGCCGTCTGCCATACGTCGAGCACGGCGCCAGCCAGCGGCCGGCCTTCGGTGTCGCGGACGTACCCGTGCACCAGCGCGGGCGCGCCGGGCGTCTGCGCCATGTCCTCGCCGGCCGCGCGCTCGGGCATGCCGGCGATGTAGAAGGGGCCGAACACCGTGCTTTCGGTGGCCTGGCCGGGTTTGCGGTGGTTGATGGCGTCCACCAGCATCGACACGCCCAGCGTGTCGGACAGCAGGATGAACTCCTGCCGCACCACGCCGTCACAGATCTGGCCGGTTTCGGTCAGGAACCGGATCGCCGCCATCCATTCGGCCTCGGTGGGTTCGACGTCGGCGACGAAGGCGTGCAGGTGCCGCACCAGCGACTGCATCAACTGGCGCAGCCTGGGATCCGGCGTCTGGGCGTAGGCTGCGGCGACCGTGTCGGTCAAGGCGGTTTCAGCGTTCGGCAGGGCAGGGTTCATGGCGGCTCCTCAGCGCTTGAAATGCGGCGGCACGGCGGCGTCCACATTGACCCACACGGACCTGGCCTCAGTGTAGTCATGCATGGCCTCGAAGCCCATCTCGCGGCCATAGCCCGACTGGCCCACACCGCCGAACGGACTGCCGGGATTGACCCGCTTGTAGCAGTTGATCCAGCACATGCCGGCGTGGATGGCGCCCGCCAGCTTGTGGGCGCGCGCAAGGTCGCGCGTCCACAAACCGCTGCCCAGGCCGTAGTCGGTGGCGTTGGCGATGGCCAGCGCCTCCTCGTCGCTGCCGAAGCGCAGCACGGTGACGAAGGGGCCGAACACTTCTTCCTGCGCGACGCGGTCCCGGGGCCTGGCTTCGACGATGGTGGGCGCGACGTAGTAGCCGCGGGCCAGCTCGCCGCCGGGCGCCGTGCCGCCGGCCAGCACGCGCGCGCCCTGTTCGGCGGCAATGTTCACGTAGGACAGCACCTTGTCGCGGTGCTGGGCCGAAGTCAGCGGACCCATTTCGGTGTCGGGCGAGCGCGGATCGCCCAGGCGGATGGAGTCGGCCAGCGCCGTGAAACGCTCCAGGAAGGCATCGGCGATCTTCTCGTGCAGCATCAGGCGCGAACCCGCGATGCAGGCCTGCCCCTGGTTGTGGAAGATGGCCCAGGCCGCGCCGTTGATGGCGGCGTCGAGGTTGGCGTCGTCGAACACGATGTTGGCGCCCTTGCCGCCGAGTTCCAGCTGCACGCGCTTGAGATTGCCCTGGGACGCTTGCACGATGCGGCGGCCGGTGGCGGTGGAACCGGTGAAGGCGATCTTGCCCACGTCGGGATGTTCTGCCAGCCGCTGTCCCGCCGTGTGGCCGTAGCCGGGGACCATATTGACGACGCCTGCCGGAAAGCCCGCCTGGGCCATCAGTTCGGCGATGCGCAAGGTCGACAGCGGCGTCAGTTCGGACGGCTTGAGCACCACTGTGTTGCCGGCCGCGAGCGCGGGTCCCAGTTTCCAGCTGGTGAACATCAAGGGGAAATTCCAGGGCACGATCTGGCCGACCACGCCAATGGGCGCGCGTTGCACGTAGTTGAGGAAGCCGGCTTCCACCGGGATGACGCTGCCTTGCAGCTTGTCGGCCATGCCGCCGAAGTAGCGGAAGCAGCCGGCGGTGCGCGGCACGTCCAGGCCGCGCGTGTCGCGTATCGGATGGCCGGTGTCCAGCGTCTCCAGCTGCGCCAGTTCTTCCGAGTTGGCTTCGATCAGGTCGGCCAGCTTGAGCAGCAGGCGGCCGCGTTCGGCAGCGGCCATGCGCGACCAGGCGGGAAAGGCGCGCTGCGCGGCCGCTACGGCGCGGTCCACGTCTTCGGCTTCGGCCGCCGCGATGGCGGTGATGAGGGTGGCGTCGTGCGGGTTGAGCACGTCTATCGTGCCGCCGGCGGCGGCGTCTACGAAGCGGCCGTCGATAAAGAGTTTGTTCTGCATGGCTCTGGGTACGTAATGAGTGGAAGGGGGCGGATTCAGAACTCGACCGGGTAGGGCGCGAGTTCGCCGCTTTCATACCGCTGGGGCAGGTCGGGCGTGGCGTTCTCCCAGACCAGCAGCATCGAGCGCTTGGTCGAATAGCCCTGATGACGGATGTCGGCGGGCATGGCGCAGATGTCGCCGGCGCGCATGGTGACGCGGGCGCGCGGTGCGCCGGTGTCCTTGTCGCCGATGTCCCAGACGATCTCGTCCGACAGCTGCAGGAACCATTCGACGCGGTCGTTGCCGTGGAACACCGGCAGGATGAATTCCTCGGTGGTGGGGCAGAACAGGCTGGCGCCGCAAACGGACGTGACGGAAGGATTCCAGGTGACGTCCGAGCGCGACAGGTACTTGAACAGGCTGAACGCATGCAACGCGCCTTCGTAGCCCGGCTCGGCATGGATCTGCGGCTCGTCCTGGGTCACGTCGGCGAAGGCCCGGTTGACCGGCAGGTCGTCGCGCAGCGGCGAGTCTTCCGGCAGGCCCGGCATGCGCCGCGTGGCAATGCGCGAGCGCTCGATGGCGGCGATGTTGTCGCCATGCTTGCGGCCGAAGGCCGAGCCGGTCTCCTCGGGCGCGGCAAAGGGATCGAAACCCTCGTTGGTCCAGTCGTGCAGCATGGCTTTGAAGGTGGCCATGATGAGCGGGGTGTCGAAAGTCTCGGTGTAGTCCACGCCCGCCGCCTTCATGACGCCGTTGAATGAACCGGCGTAGACGTCCACCTTGCCGTAATGGTTGCGTGTGCCGAACACGTGGTCGAAGTTGACCCAGCCATAGAAAAAGCCCCAGGCCACGTCGCGCATCAGCGCACGCAGGAAGGCATCGGCCGGGATGGCGTGGGTGCGGATCTGGCCTTTGGAAGGCCAATGCACTTTGACGAAGTATTCGTCGCGGATGAAGGTGAACGCGCCCAGGTCGAAGCGCTTGTAGCCGGTCGCGGCGTCGGCGGCGCCGGCGGCGACTTTGCCGGCGGCGAAAGAGGGGGCGTGTGTGTCCAGCATGGCCATATCGGTACTCCTGAAGGAAAAAGGGGGGCTTACTGCAGGCAGATGTCCGCCCACTTCTCGACGGACAGCTTGCCCGCGCGGGTCTGTATCAGCAGCACGCCCGGATACGGCGCGGTGAATCGGTAGGCGCAGCCGGCGGGCAGCAGGCATTGGTGCCCGCGGCCCAGCAGCACCCGGCCCATGGGCTTGCCGGCCGGAGCCTGGCCCGCCAGCACGCTGCCGTCCGCGCTGGCGGGCGGCTGGTCCAGGGCCAGGAACTCGACCTGGGCCTGGCCGTCCATCAGGATGGCGAACTCGTCATGGCTGCAGGCGTACCAGGGCGACACGCCTTCGGCGCGCAGGGTTTCGATGACGTACTCCAGGTTCTTGCCGACCACGACTTTTTCGTAGGGCGCGGAGTTGGCCGCCACCTCGAAGATGTTGGAAAAGACGTAGTGGCGCGGTGAGCCCTGCGTGATCTCGATCGAGCCCTTGCGGTAGTCCTTCAGCGAGCCGAAGACGGTAGGGGTTGTTGGGTTCATGGAATCTCCTGTGTCGGGTGATGCCGCGCGCGTCCGATGAACAGGGGCGTGCCGGCGCGGTTGGATGGGGGCGGACGGATCAGTTCACGCTCAGGTTGATCTTGCGGATGACGTCGGCCCATTTGGCGGCGTCGTCGTGCAAGTGGCGGGCGGTCGCGTCAGGAGGCTCGGGCAGGGGATCCAGATCGTTGCCCTGCAGCTTCTGCTTCACCTCAGGTTGCGCCAGGGCTCGCGCCACCGCTTCATTCATGCGTTTCACGATCTGCGGCGGCGTGCCTGCCGGGGCAAACAGCATTTCCCGGAAGGTGGCGTCGTAGCCGGCCACACCCGCCTGCTGCATGGTCGGCACGTCCGGCGCCTGAAGCGAGCGCGCGGTCCCGGAGACCGCCAGCCCGTACAACTTTCCCGCGGCGACGTAGGGCGCGACCACGGGCGAGGCCAGATAGCCGCAGGTGACCTGGCCGGCCAGCACATCTTGCGTGGCGGGCGACGGCCCCTTGTAGGGCACATGCAGAATGTCGAGGCCGGTGTCGGAGAGGTAGAGCTCCATCGCCAGGTGGCCCGGCACGCCCTGGCCCCCAGAGGCATAGCTGAGCGCGCCGGGCGCCTTTCTGGCCTGGGCATCCAGTTCGGCCAGTGTGCGCAGGCCGGACGCGGGCGTGCACACCAGCATCTGGTTGAAGTTCGCCAGGGCAACGACGGGCGTCAAGTCCTCGGCCGTGAAGTTGAGGTTGCGGTAAATGACGGGATTGATGGTGACGACCGTGTCCGGCGCTTGCAGGAAGGTGTATCCATCGGGCGCGGCCCGCGCGACCGTTTCCGCGCCGATATTGCCGCCCGCGCCCGGACGGTTTTCCACGATGAGGGGCTGCTTGAGCGCCTTTCCCACCGCCTCGCCCACGATGCGCACCGCGGTATCGCCCGGCGATCCCGCAGGAAAGGCCACCACGACGCGGATGGGGCGCACCGGCCAATCCTCTTTTGACTGGGCGTGCGACGCCGTGCTGGCGGCGATACACGCCGCCAGCGCAAGTACATGCAATTTCATTCTGTCTCCTGACGATTTTTTTTCAGGCACCCTGGTCCGGGCACGCTGCGCTACCACCTGCCGATATGGATGCCGACCGATTCCTCCTTGCGTGTCCATCCCGTCATGGCGGCGTGGCTGACCGTGGGGTGGATCTTGCGGTTGCGCAGCCAGTCGAACAGCATGGCCTGATAGCGTTCCCGGATGGGCGCGAGCGCGGGATCCGCGCCCAGGTCGTCGAATTCGTCCGGATCCGCGCGCAGGTCAAAGAGCTGCGGGCGCAACCCTTCGAAATGGACATATTTCCATTCGTGGTCGCGGACCATGATGGTGTGGCAGCTGTCGGCCGAACGGCCCAGCGGCTCGCGCACGCAGTCGCGGAACGCATAGTTGTTTTCCGAGAACACGGCCTGGCGCCAGTCGGCCGGGTCTTCGCCGCGCAGCAGCGGCAGCAGGGAGCGGCCTTCCAGGATGTGGTCGGGGATGTCCGCGCCAAAGGCGTCGAGGATGGTAGGGACCAGGTCTATGGCCTCCACCAGCCGCGATTCCACTGCGCCGCGTCGCGCATCGTCGCCAGGCAGGCGGATGATCAACGGCACCTTGGCCACGCAGTCGTGGAACAGCTCTTTCTCGCCCAGATAGTGATCGCCGAGGTAGTCGCCATGGTCGCTGCAGAAAACAATCATGGTGTCCTGGTCACGGCCGCTGCGGCGCAGGTAGTCGGACAGTACGCCCAACTGGTCGTCCAGCTGCTTGATCAGGCCCATGTAGGTGGGGATGACGGTCTCGCGCACCTGATCGCGGGAGAAACTCTTGCTCACCTCCACTTGGCGGAAGCCTTGCAGTACGGGGTGCGCATGTTGCAGTTCACGCGGCGCGCGTTTCGCGGCCAGTATGTCCGCGCTCGTGTACATCGCGTGATAGGGCGCGGGCGCGACATAGGGCCAGTGCGGCTTTATGTAGGACAGGTGCAGCACCCAGGGCTGCTCGCTTTGCTCCATGAACTCGATTGCGCGCCGGGTCATGTAGGGGGTTTCGGAGTCCGCCTCGTTGACGCGGGCTGGCAGCCCGGCATAGCGCATCAGCCAGCCGGATAGCACTTCGCCGTCCGCACCCAGCGCCGAGTTGGCGTGGTCGTGCCAGGGGTTGGCGCCGTCGTAGCCGCGTTGGCGCAGGTATTGCGTGTAGTGGTGCGACTCGTCACTGAAGCCCGGAGGCCAGATCCCGTCGTCGCGATCGTAGGGTTCGAATCCGCCTTGCGCGGCCAGCACGCCGGCGGCGCTGGCGGGGTCGATCCCGAGGCGCTGCATTCCCGCCATGTCCGCTTCCACATGGGTCTTGCCCGCCACCGCGACGCGCACGCCCAGCGGGCGCAGGTGGTCGCCCAGCGTCATTTCGCTGAGCGGCATGGGCACAAAGTTCCATACCGCGCCGTGGCTGGTGACATAGCGGCCGGTGTAATAGGACATGCGCGACGGGCCGCAGACCGGACCCTGCACGAAGGCGTTGTCGAAACGCACGCCCTCGGCGGCCAGGCGGTCGATGTTGGGCGTATGCAAGCGCGGATGCCCATAGCAGGACAGGTAGTCCCAGCGCAGTTGGTCGCACATGATCCAAAGCACATTGCGCACAGTCTGTCCGCTCATTCCCGCCTCTCGTCCTGTTCCGTCGGCCACAACGGCTTTTCGGTAGGCACCACGATATTTCGCGGGGACTGGGCGGCTCAAGCAGGATTTGTTAGAGTTTCACATAGTGAAACTTTCAGGTGTTTGGAAGGAGGGTGGCAATGAGCCGTTGGACGCCGAAGGTGAAGACGATAGACGCGCTGGAGCGCGGCCTGATCGTGCTGGACGAGGTACGCGCCACGCAAGGCGCGAGCCTGCATGAACTGCATGTGCGCACTGGTTATGCCAAGGCCACGCTGTTGCGCATCCTGGCGACGCTGCAATTGCGCGGACTGATCTGGCGGCGGATCGCCGACGACTATTTCTGCCCGGCGACCTCGCTCAACGAGCCCAGCCGGCGCGCGCGCGAGTTGGACCTGCTGGGCCAATGCGCGGCGCCCGAGCTCGACCGCCTGCAGGCGCAGGCGCTGTGGCCTTCGGATCTGACGGTACGGCGCGGCAGCGCGATGATCATGCGAGAAACCAACCGTAGCCAGTCGTACTTCACGATCCGCGGGGACAACGTCGGCTTCCGGATCAATATGCTGCGCTCCGCCGTAGGTCGCGCCTATCTGGCGTTCTGTGCCGAAAAGGAGCGCGAGTCGATCCTGGCGGCGCTGCGCCGCAGCCGCAGGGAGGGCGACGCGCTGGCACATGACCGCGCGGCGGTGTCCGCGATGCTGGAGCAGACCCGCCGCCGAGGCTATGGCTTGCGCGAGCAGCGTTTTGGCGGCGACTACGACAAGCCGCGCAAGGACCACAATGACAGGCTGGAGGCGATCGCCGTTCCGGTCGTGGCCACGCCCGGCCGGCTCTACGGCTGCGTGAACATCGTGTGGATCCAGGGCGTGCGCTCGGCGGACCAGATGGCGGAACAGTTCCTGGAGCCGCTATGCCGCACTGCCCGCGCCATTTCCGCCAGCATGGTGCGGCGCGCTTGATGCGACGGCCGCCTAGGGCTTGCCGGCCTTGGCCTCGGCCAGCGCCTGCGTGATGATGGCCTGGGCGGTCCAGCGCGCCACGTCCGTGAGTTCGGGCAGCTCCAGTTTCCAGATGTCCTTCAGCACCAGGAACACCTCGGTGCCGTAGACCAGCGACAGGGCCTGCGCCACGCAGTCCAGCTGGGCCGGCGTCAGTTCGGCGGACAGCGGCGCGATGGCGCGCCGGAGGATGTCCACGCGATGCCCGCGCACCAGCCGCGGTTCGGCGCCAGCACGGCCGGCGCTGGCTTCGGCGTGCTGCTGCAACGACACCATGATGGCGGCGCGCAGCGGCGCTTCGTGCGATTCGAGCCGGGGGTAGGCGAAGCGCAGCAGCTCGTCGACCCGCCCGGCGGCGTCTGGCGCGGCCGAGTCCCAGGCCAGGATGGGACCGAGGCTCTCGTCCACCACGGCGGCGATCAGCGCGCTCTGGCTGGGAAAGTAGCGGTAGGCGGTGGCGCGCGAGACCTGCGCGTGTTCGGCCAGTTCGGCCACCGATGGCGTGATGCCCTGGGCCATCAGCCGCTGCGCCGCATCCAGCAGGGTCTTGCGCATGCGCGCGCGCGGCCCGTGCGGCGGCTCGCCGCTGGCGGCGGCCTGCGGACTGGCCGGCGCGATCAGCCGCGCCATGCCGGTTGCGGAGGGGGCGGGAGTTTGACGTGAGACAGGTGTCTCAGTATGATTCTTTCGTCTCATTTCTAGATTCTACAGGCCTAGCGGCCTCACATATCGAGGCGCGCACCGAGTGTAGCCGCCCGCGGAGGAGTCATGACGCATTCGAACCGGCGGGTCTACGTGGCCGCCACCTACGACACCAAGGGCCAAGAGGCCGAATACGTGATGGACCTGCTGCGGCGGGATGGGCTGGACCCGGTATCGGTGGACGTGTCCACCTCCGGCGCCGCCAGCGCGGCCCAGGTGCAGGCCAGCGAGGTGGCCGCCAGCCATCCCGGGGGCGCCGGCGCGGTCTTCACCGGCGACCGGGGTACGGCCATCGCGGCCATGGCGCTCGCCTTCGAACGCTACGCTGCCGCCAATGCGGAAATCGGCGCGCTGCTGGGCCTGGGCGGTTCGGGCGGCACTGCACTGATCACGCCCGCCATGCGCGCGCTGCCGATCGGCACGCCCAAGCTGATGGTGTCGACCATGGCCTCGGGCAATGTCGCGCCCTATGTGGGGCCGTCGGACATCGCCATGATGTATTCCGTGACCGACGTCGCGGGCCTGAACCGCATTTCGCGCCGGGTGCTGGCCAACGCCGCCGGCGCGATCGGCGGCGCCTTCCGGCAGGCCGCCCGCGCGGTCGCCGACGACGGCCGGCCCGCCGTGGGCATCACCATGTTCGGCGTCACCACCGCCTGCGTGCAGCAAGTCACGCCGCTGCTGGAGTCCCGCTACGACTGCCTGGTATTCCACGCCACGGGCACGGGCGGGCAGTCGATGGAAAAGCTGCTGGACAGCCGTTTGCTGGGCGGCGTGCTGGACCTGACCACCACCGAAGTCTGCGACTTCCTGTTCGGCGGCGTGCTGGCCTGCACCGAGGACCGTTTCGGCGCCGTGGCCCGCACCGGCTTGCCCTACGTGGGCTCCTGCGGCGCGCTGGACATGGTGAACTTCGGCGGCATGGACACCGTACCGGAGCGCTACCGCGGCCGCAAATTCTATCCGCACAATCCGCAGGTGACGCTGATGCGCACCACCGTGGAAGAAAACACCCGCCAGGGCGAGTGGATCGCCGCCCGCCTGAACCAGTGCCAGGGGCCGGTGCGCTTCCTGATCCCGGAAGGCGGCGTATCCGCGCTGGACGCGCCGGGCCAGGCATTCTGGGACCCGGAGGCCGACGCCGCCCTGTACGCGGCGCTGGAGGCGAATCTGGTGCAGACCGCCGACCGCCGCCTGGTGCGCGTGCCTTGCCACATCAACGACCCGCTGTTCGCCCAGACCGCGGTCGACCAATTTCTTGAAATCGCTACACACTGAGGACCGCCGCCATGCCGCGCTTTGACCGCAACGAACTCCTGGACAAGTATCGCGCCATGGTGCGCGCGCGCACGCCCATCGTCGGCGGCGGCGCGGGCACCGGCCTGTCGGCCAAGTGCGAGGAAGCGGGCGGCATCGACCTGATCGTGATCTACAACTCGGGCCGCTACCGCATGGCGGGCCGCGGTTCGCTGGCTGGCCTGCTGGCCTATGGCAACGCCAACGAGATCGTGGTGGACATGGGGCGCGAAGTCCTGCCGGTGGTGAAGAAGACGCCGGTGTTGGCCGGCGTCAACGGTACCGATCCGTTCTGCGACTTCGACCTGTTCCTCGACGACCTCAAGCGCCAGGGCTTTGCCGGCGTGCAGAACTTTCCCACCGTGGGCCTGATCGACGGCACCTTCCGCGCCAATCTGGAAGAGACCGGCATGGGCTATGCGCTGGAAGTGGACATGATCCGCCTGGCACACAAGAAGGGCATGCTGACCACGCCCTACGTGTTCAACGAGGACGACGCCGTTGCCATGACGAAGGCCGGGGCCGACATCATCGTGGCCCACATGGGCCTGACGACTGGCGGCTCGATCGGCGCGGAAACCGCGCAGACGCTGGACGACTGCGTGGCGGCCATCGACCGCATCGCCGCGGCCGCGCTGGCGGTGCGGCCGGATATCATCGTGCTGTGCCATGGCGGTCCGATAGCCACGCCCGAAGACGCGGCCCACGTGCTGCGCGCGTGCAAGCATTGCCATGGCTTCTACGGCGCCAGCTCGATGGAGCGGCTGCCGACTGAACAGGCATTGACCGCGGCGACCCGCGAATTCAAGAGCCTGACGTTCTGATTCCGTAGTTTCCTCAATCCCTGGGCCGCGCGCCCGCAGGAGTCCGCATGCCGCACACCGTATACGTCAGCGCCATCATCCACGCGCCGCTACAGAAAGTCTGGGCCAGTTTCCGCGATTTCAACGGCCTGGCCGACTGGCACCCCGGCATCGCCGAAAGCCGCCTGGAAGAGGGCGGCCGCCATGACGCCGTGGGCAGCGTGCGGCACCTGTCGCTCAAGCCTTCCGGCTTCGTGCGCGAGCAGTTGCTGATGCTAGACGATCCGGGCACGGCGCTGCGCTATTCCATCATCGAGACTGACCTGCCCATGCGCGATTACACCGCCGGCGTGTCGCTGCATGCCGTCACCGAAGGCGGCCAGACGCTGGTGGAATGGTGGGCGGATTTCCGCGTCGAGGGCGCGGAATTGAGCGACGTAGTGAACGCCGTGGGTCGCAACGTGTTCGCGGCGGGGCTGGCGGCGCTGGACGAGAAGCTGCGCGGGGCCTGAGCGCGCCGCGCTGCTTTTACGCTTTCAAGCCTTTGGCCGGCATGCGTTTGCAGCCGGCCGGCAACTGCGCCGTGCGCAGATAGTCGTGAATGGCGTGGATCAGGGCTTGCGCGGCGGGGCTCAAGGGGTATTCCTTGTGGCGGATGATGCAGACCGTGCGCACCACCGTGGGCCGGGCCAGCAGGGCATAGGCCAGGCCGGGCTCCATCACCCGTTGCGCCGCCAACGCCGGCAATAGCGCCACGCCGAGTCCGGCCTGGACCAGCGCCGCCTGCGAAGTGGTGCTGGAAGCCTCATAGAAGGGCGCGCCGGCCTCTATCGGCAGGTCGGCGCGGGCCCGCAAGAGCGCCATGATGCCGGTCTCGTCCACCACCCCGACCAGCTTGCGGCCGGCCAGATCCGACCAGCGCATCGTGCCGTCGCACGCCGGGCGCAGACTGGCGTCGTCCTCCCGATACAGTACGCCGAAGCGGTCCTCCAGCAGGGCGTCGAACTGCAGTCCGGGCGCGTCGGCCCAGCGGCTGGTCAAGCCGAAATCCACTTCGCGCGCGGCGACCTTGCGCTGGATGCGGCCGGAGTTGTCGTCGCTGAGGTACAGCCGCACGGCCGGATAGCGGGCCGAGTAGGCCGCGGCGGCGGGCGCGATAATCTGCGTGATGGCCGACGGCGCCGCGGCCACGCCGACGCGTCCGCGCTCCAGCGCGCCGTAGCGCTGCACATCGTCTATCACTCCATCGAAATCCGCCAGCAGCCGCATGACGCGCGGCAGAAACTCCTCGCCCGCCGCTGTCAGCAGCACGCGCCGGCTGGTGCGCGCGAACAGCTGCGTGGCCAGCGCGTCCTCCAGTTGCCGCACCAGGCTGGTCACGGACGACTGAGTCTGGAACAGGCGCTTGGCCGCATGCGTGAAGCTGGATTCCTGGGCCACCGCGACGAAGGCGGTCAGGTGTTTCAGGGTGACGTGCTTGGGCAGACGATTCATTTCAAATCATGATAGATGGATCAATTAAAACAATTTTCCCAGATTGATCGGGCCGACGATACTAGACCCTTTCGGCGTCCGCGGATTCAAGCGCGTCCGCCGGCAAGACCCTCAAGGCGGGAGCACCATGCGGCAGGAACCTCTGGATCTGATCATCGAAGGCGGCTGGGTCGTCGACGGCCTGGGCGGCCCCCGGCGCCGCGCCGACGTGGGCGTGGCGGGCGAACGCATCGCCGCCATCGGCGACCTGTCGAGGGCAGCGGCTGCGCACAGGGTGGACGCGCGCGGCAAGATCGTGGCGCCCGGTTTCATCGACGTGCACGGCCACGATGACCTGATGTTCGTGGAGCGGCCCGGCCTGGAATGGAAGACCAGCCAGGGCATTACCTCGGTGGTGGTGGGCAATTGCGGCGTGAGCGGCGCGCCCGCGCCCTTGCCGGGCAATACCGCCGCGGCGCTGGCGCTGCTGGGGGAAACGCCCCTGTTCGCCGACATGCAGGCCTATTTCAGCGAGCTGCGCGCGCAGCAGCCCATGATCAACGTGGCGGCGCTGGTGGGGCACGCCAACCTGCGCCTGGCCGCCATGCGCGACCCTGCGGCGCAGCCTACGGCCGAAGAACAGGAGAGCATGCAGCGCATGCTGGACGAAGCTCTGGCCGCGGGCGCGGTGGGCTTCAGCACCGGCCTGGCGTACCAGCCCGGCGGCGCGGCCCGCCCCGCTGAGCTGGAAGGCCTGGCGCGGGTGGCGGCGGCGCGCGGCGCGATGCACACCAGCCATATCCGCAACGAAGGCGACGCGGTCGAAGAGGCCGTCGACGAGGTGCTCTCGGTGGGGCGCAATACCGGCTGCGCCACCGTGCTGTCACACCATAAGTGCATGATGCCGCAGAACTGGGGCAAGAGCCGCGCCACGCTGGCGAACATCGACCGCGCGCGCGGCGAGGGCGTCGAGGTGGCGCTGGACATCTACCCGTACCCGGGCAGTTCCACCATCCTGATTCCGGAACGCGCCGAAATCATCGAAGACATACGCATCACCTGGTCCACGCCGCATCCGGAATGCAGCGGCCAGTTCCTTGGCGACATCGCGGCGCGCTGGGGCTGCGACAAGACCTCGGCGGCGCAGCGCCTGTGCCCGGCGGGCGCCATCTATTTCGCGATGGACGAGGCCGAGGTCCAGCGCATCTTCCAGCACGAGTGCTGCATGGTGGGTTCGGACGGCCTGCCCAACGACGCCCATCCGCATCCCCGGTTGTGGGGCAGCTTTACGCGCGTGCTGGGCCGCTATGTGCGCGAGGCCGAACTGATGACGCTGGAGAGCGCCGTCGCCAAGATGACGTCCTTGCCGGCGCGCGTGTTCGGCCTGGCCGGACGCGGCCAGTTGAGCGAGGGCGCCTGGGCCGACATCGTCGTGTTCGACGCCGACACGGTCGAGGACCGCGCCACCTGGGAGTCGCCGACGCTGGCGTCCGCCGGGGTGGAGCACGTGCTGGTCAACGGCCAACAGGTCTTCCCGGCAGAATCCGGGATGGCCCGCCCCGGGATGGCCCGCCCCGGGATGGCCCGCCCCGGCAAGATCCTGCGCCGCGAGGCGATGGCGCAGGGCGCCGCTGGCGCAGCCACATAAGAATTCCAACCATCCCTACAGGAGACATACCCATGATGCGCAAGACTTGCGTCGCCCTGGCGCTGGCCGCCGTGCTGCCCGCCGCCCACGCGGCATTTCCCGACCATCCCATTACGCTGATCGTGCCGTTTCCCGCCGGCGGACCGACCGACATCGTGGGCCGTCTCGCCGCCGCGAAAGCCGGCGAGATCCTGGGCCAGCAGATCGTGGTGGAGAACCGCACGGGCGCGTCCGGCACCATAGGCATGACCGCCACCGCGCGCGCCAAGCCGGACGGCTACACCGTCGGCCTGGCCACCGTCAGCACGCACGGCACCGCGCCGCACTTGTTTCCGAAGCTGGCCTACGACCCGGTCAAGGACTTCACGCCCGTCAGCAACCTGGTCACCAGCCCCAACATCCTCAGCGTCAATCCGCAGTTTCCGGCCAAGACGCTGGGCGAGTTCGTCGAGCACGTGCGCGCCAATCCCAACAAGGACGGCTATGCCAACGCCGGCGCGGGCGGCGTGAACGACCTGGGCATGATCTGGTTCCTGCAGATCATCGGCGGCAAGATGAACAGCATCTCCTACCGCGGATCGGCGCCCGCGCTGACCGACACGGTGGGCGGCGTGGTGCCGGTGATCTTCGATAATTTCCCCTCGTCGCTGCCCTACCTGAAGAGCAATCACCTGCGCGCCCTGGCCATCACCGGCGCCCAGCGCAATCCGCGCCTGCCGGACGTGCCGACGTTCGCCGAGCAGGGCTACAAGGACTACGACGTGACCGCCTGGTACGGCGTGGTGGGCCCGGCCGGCATGCCTGATGACGTGCGCGACAAGCTGGCTGACGCCTTCGCGCGCGCCGTGCGCGATCCCGCCACCGCGGCCAAGATGGAAGAGACGGGCGCTTTTCCGCTGGGCAATACTCCGGCCGAATTCGGCCAGCAGATCCTCGCCGAGCGTGACCGCTGGAAGACCGTGATCGACAAGGCCGATATCAAGCTGCAGTAAGCGCAGCGGCCGCGTTCAGTACACGTCGCGGCGGTAGCGGCCGTCGCGCTGCATGGCCTGCAGGCGCGCGGCGCCCAGGATGTCCTGCAAGGCGGCGTCCACGCCGCCGGCCATGCCTTGCAGGCTGCCGCAGACGTAGATGGCGGCGCCCATGTCGGCCCAGGCGCGCACGGCCTCGGCCTCGTCGCGCAGGTGGTGCTGCACGTAGCGGCGATCAGCCTGATCGCGCGAGAACACGGCGTCCACGCGTTCCAGCGTGCCGTCCTCGCGCCAGGCCTCGATCTCTTCGCGGCAGAACCAGTCGTGCGCCGCATTGCGTTCGCCGAAGACCAGCCAGTTGCGCCGCTGGCCCGCCGCGCGGCGCGCCTTGATCAGGGCGCGCAGGCCGGCCAGGCCGGTGCCGTTGCCCACCAGGAGCAGCGGACGCTCGTCGGCGGGCGCGTGGAAATTGCGGTTGACGCGTACGCGCAGGTCGATCGCGTCGCCGGGTTGGGCGACGTGGGTCAGCCAGCCGCTACCCAGTCCCAGCGCACCGTCGGCGCCGCGCATCTGGCGCACCAGCAACTGAATCGAACCGTCTTCGGGCAGCGAGGCGATCGAGTACTCGCGGTGCGCCAGCAAGGGGCCGCCGGCTTCGCGCCGCGGGCCGATCTCGGCGATGTCGCCCGCCTGCCAGCTGCGCGCGCCATCGGCGGGCGGCGTCAGTGTCAACAGGTAGCAAGGGCCGCCCTGGCTGTGCGGATTGAGCGGCTCGCGCGCGGCCAGGCGCCAGGATTCGTAGACCGGCGCTTGCCAGTCGGGCAGGTCGCTGCGTCCGGCCAACAGGCCCAGGTGGTGCTGCCAATGCCGCAGGGCTGCCGGGTCGCCATTGTCGACTTCGACCAGGTCGAACAGGGGCGTCGCGCCTTGCGCGTGCAGCCAGTCGTCCAGGCGATGGCCGAAGCCGCAGAATTGGGCGTATTCGCTGTCTCCCAGCGCCAGCACTGCGTAATGCGCGCCGGCCAGCGCCGGGGCCGCCTGCTGCATCTGTTCGGCGAAGGCCGCGGCGGCATCGGGCGGATCGCCTTCGCCATAGGTGCTGACCACGAACAGCATGCGGCGGTACTCCGCCAGGCGTTTGGCGTCCAGTTGTTCCATGGCGGCCACGCGCACTGCCAGGCCGCCCGCGCGCAGGGAGTCGGCGGTCTGCGCCGCCAGCGATTCGGCATAGCCCGTCTGCGTGGCATAGGCGATCAGCAAGGTGTCTTCGGGGACCGGCGCTTGCAGGGCTTGCAGCGCCAGCGCCTGCTGCGCCTCGTGACGCAGGGCGCGGCGCCGGGCCCAGACGCACAGCAGCAGCCAGGCTCCCACCACGCATGCCGCCGCGATCAATCGTGTTGCTGGCATGGCGTCAGGCTATGGCGGCCAGCGCCTGGAATGCGGGTGTGGCGACGACGCGCCAGGCGTCGCGCTCGCGCAGGATGAACAGGGCCGCCAGATCGTGGCGGCGCGCGTAGGCCAGGCCCTCGTCTTCGCCCAGCACGGTCAGGGCGGTGGCCAGCGCGTCGGCTTGCATGCAGCCTTGATGCAGCACGGTGACCGAGGCCAGTTGGTTGCGTACCGGCAGGCCGCTGCGCGGATCGATGGTGTGGGCGTAGCGTTCGTCGCCGCTGCCGGCGTGGCGCCGGTAGTCGCCCGAGGTGGCGATGCTGCGGTCGCACAGCGGCAGCGCCAGTGCGTGGTCGTCGCTGGCGTCCGGCACTTCGATGGCTACGCGCCAGGACTGGCCGTCGGGCCGCCGGCCGCGCGCACGCAACTCGCCGCCCACTTCGACCAGGTAGTGGGCAATGCCCAGGGCATCAAGCGCCATCGCGGCGCGATCCACGCCGTAGCCCTTGGCGATGGAGGAAAGGTCCAGATAGGCGCCGCCCGGCTGCAGTGCGGCGCGGCGTTCGGCATCGAGTTGTACGCGGCGCCAGCCGCAGCGGGCGCGCGCGGCATCGATGGCGGCGGGCGAGGGCGGTTCAAACGCGCGCTGATGCGGCCCGAAACCCCAGGCATTCACCAGCGGTCCGACCGTGGGGTCATACGCGCCGCCGCTGTCCTCGGCCAGCGCCAAAGCATGGCTCAATACGTGGAAGAACTCCGCCGGCAGATCCTGCCAGCCGGATGCAGCCTGGTTGTAGCGCGTGATGTCGGAATCGGCTTCCCAGGTGCTCATCTGGGCGACCACCTCGTCCAGCGCGGCCTGGATGGCCTGGCGCGCAGCAGCCTCCGTGCGCCCGGCCGGCAGCGCCATGCGCGCCGACCAGGTGGTGCCCATGGTGGCGCCGGCCAGCGCCGCGGGCGCCGCCGGCATTGCCGGCATGGCGCCGTAGGCGACGCGCACGGCCGCGGCCGGCGCGCCGCGCTGGGCGTAGGAAGGAGTACTGGCCATGCGCCTGCAGCGGTTTAGGGCTGCAGCACTTCGACGGTGCCGGCGTAGGACAGGCGGCGCTTCTTGGCTTGCGGCACGCTGACCTTGGCGTCTTCCATGCCGGCCTCGATCCAGTACAGGCCGGGCTGCGGCCACTTCACCGAGAACTTGCCGTCCTTGTCCGTCTTCAGCTGGATCTCGCCGACCTTGTCGCGATAGCGGCTGCCGCCGGGTACCACGTTGACTTCGAGGTCCGCGGCGGGCTTGCCGTCCAGCAGCATCTGGAAGGTGGCGGGTTCGTCGGTGAACAGGTCGTTCGGGTGGGTCACGGGCGCCAGTTCCAGGCCGCGGCCCACGGGCTTCACGGCCGAGGGCTTGCCGGCGGTCACGAAGGTTTCGACGCGGCCCAGGCTTTGCGAGACTTCCAGCTCATCGGCCTTGGCCGGCACGGCTTGCGGCAGACCTTCGGGCTTGCCGAAGTAGCGCTTGTTCTTGCCGTCTTCCTTCCAGCGCGCGAACACGCCGTCGTTGACCACGGCCACCCGGTAGGTGCCGGCCTGCTTCAGTTGCAGGTCGAAGGTGCTGCGCAGCTTGCCCTTGTTGACGTTCTCGGCTTCTGCGGCGCTGCCGTCCGGCGCCGTCACGGCCAGGCCGTCCAGGCGCAGCGGCGCGTGGTTGAAGTAGAACTTGTCGTTGCCGACGGCGGCGTCGACGGTGACCCAGCTGTCGACGCCGGACAACACGGTCGAGGACGGGACCATCCAGACGTCATGCGCCTGGGAGGCGAAGGGCAGGCACAGCGCCAGGGCGGCGGCCAGTTTGGCGGCGGATTTCATCGTTGCGCTCCTAGTAGGTCTCAGGGTTTCAGGTCGAGCGCGATGGCGCCCAGTTCGTGTTCGCCGCGCGCCGTCAACTGCTCGGCCTTTTGCGGCGGCCATTGGAAGGGGATGCGCAGCAGCTCGCGGCCGCCGACTTCGCGCGCGGCTTCGACCACCACGGCGTATTGGCCGGGCTTGAGGCCCGACAGCGGCTTGCTGGCCGCGTCAAAGCTCAGCGCGTGCTTGCCCACGGGCTTGGTGGCGCCGCTGACGCCGTCCACCGGGAATTTCTGGTTGCGGCCGCTGCGGCGCCACCACTGGCGCATGTCCTTGAGCCATTCCGTGCCTTCGTCGTTCTTCTTGGCCACGTCGTACCAGACGGCCAGGTCGGTGGCCACGCTCTGGTCGGGGTTCTCGATCCAGATCGCCACGTAGGGACGGTGGTACTCGGCCACATCCAGGCGCGGGATCTCGATGGACAGGCCGATGTCGGCCGCTTGGGCCGTTCGGGCGATCAGGCCGGCCAGCAGGGCCGACAACAACAGCTTGCGCATGGAAATCTCCAGGGCGGATCGTTGGAATCAATGTATGAAAAGCAGGGCCAGCACCACCGGGATCACCACGCCCAGGCCGACCATGGGCCAGGTCGCGCTGCGGTTGCCGGCGTGCATCTTGAGCAGCACCAGTCCGGTCAGCGAAAAGACCAGACAGGCGACGGCGAAGATGTCGAGGAACCAGCTCCACGCCAGGCCGGTGTTGCGGCCCTTGTGCAAATCGTTCAGGTACGAGATCCAGCCGCGGTCGGTGCGTTCGTATTCGACGTCGCCGCTGGCCAGGTCGATGGACAGCCAGGCGTCGCCGCCGGCGCGCGGCAGCGACAGGTAGACCTCATCGGCGGACCACTCGGCCGGCTTGCCGGCGGCGGACGTGTCCAGCGTTTCGTCCAGCCACTGCGCCACGGGCGCGGGCAGCGGGGCCTTTTTCTGCTTGGGCGCGGGGCTCAGTTGCTGCAGGACGGCGGCGGGCATGTGCGCTTCGCGGCTGGTCACCACTGCCTTGGCCTCGATGTGCGAGGCATTGTTCAGGGTCAGGCCCGTGACCGCGAACAGCAGCATGCCCAACAGGCACAACGCCGAGCTGATCCAATGCCATTGGTGCAGCGTCTTGAGCCAATAGGCCCGGCGGCGGGGAGTGGGTTGACTGTCCATGGGGTATAGGATGAAAGCCCGCGGATTCTAACATTTAATGAGAATGACTCTTATAAATGCCGCCCTTGTCCGCCCAAGGAAATTTCAATCGATTTCGGGGCGGCGCCGCTGGCGGGCCGGGCGCGACGTGGCGCCTGCCGCCTGGCGGAGATAACATAGGCCACCCGTTACAAACACCGGAGGTCGTCATGCTTGAACAGCAAGTCGTGGATCAGATCGGTCGTCATTGGGGTTGGGTGGCGTTGCGCGGCGTCGTCGCCATCCTTTTCGGGCTCATGGCCTTGCTCATGCCCGCCATCACCTTGTCCGCCCTGGTGCTGGTGTGGGGCGCTTTCGCGCTGGTGGACGGCGTGCTGGCCCTGGTTGCGGGGGTGCGCATCCGCGACAACGGCAAGCCGTTGTGGGCGCTCATCATCGTGGGCCTGCTGGGCATCGCGGCCGGCATCGTGACCTTCGTCTATCCGGGCCTGACCGCGCTGGTCCTGCTCTACATCATCGCGATCTGGGCGCTGGTGTCCGGCGTGTTCCAGGTCGCGGCCGCCATCCGCTTCCGCAAGGATATCCGCAACGAATGGCTGCTGGGCCTGTCGGGCCTGGTGTCCATCCTGTTCGGCGGCATGCTGATCATGCAGCCCGGCGCCGGCGCGCTGGCGCTGGTCTGGGTGATTGGCGCCTACGCCGTGTTCTTCGGCATACTGCTGCTGGTTTTTTCCTTCCGCCTCAAACAGCACAAGGCGTCCTGAAGCCCGATGTCCGCGTATCAAACCCTGATTCCCCTGAATTTCCTGGCCGTGGGCGTGGGCGCCATGTTCGGCGCCTGGGTCCGCTGGCTGGTCAGCCTGTGGCTGAACGTGGAGTCCTGGCCCTGGGGCACCTTCGCGGTGAACCTGGCCGGCGGCTATCTGGTGGGCCTGGCGCTGGCGCTGGTGGCCGGGCATCCAGAATGGCCGGCTTGGGTGCGGCTGGGCGCGATCACGGGTTTCATGGGGGGGCTGACCACCTTCTCGACCTTTTCGGCCGAGACGGTGGCGATGCTGGAGCGCGGCGCCTACGCCAGCGCGCTGGGCTATGCGGGCTTCAGCCTGGCGGGTTCGCTGCTGCTGACGGCGGCGGGCTTGGCCACCGCCAGCCTGTTGCGCTAGGGCTGGCAGGCGCCGTGGCGGCGCTCAGGCCACGGCGGGATTCAGCACGCGGGCGGCCTGCAGGCCGCTGCGCACCGCGCCTTCCAGCACCCCCGGATAGCCGGTGTCGGTCCAGTCGCCGGCCAGCGCCAGCGTGGGCCAGGGCGTGGAATTCAGCGGGCGGGTCAGACCCGGCACCGCCGCGAAGGTCGCGCGTTTTTCGATGAACAGTTCCGCGGCAGTCACTTCCGGCATGGCCGGCAGGCGCGCGGGGTGGCGCGCCGCCTGTTCGGCCACCTGGTCGATCAGCGCTTCGATGATCTGCTGGCGGTTGCGTTCGGCGATGCCGGTGGCCGCGCTGGTCACCACGGCCAGTTCGCCGGCCTTGGTGTCGCCGGCCAGCTGCGCGCGGTCGAACAGCCATTGACCGTAGTGGTCGCGGGCGGCTTCTTCGCGCAGCATCATCATGGGTTCGGGCAGGCGCCAGGGATCCTGCAGCCGCAGGTTCAACGTGGCGATGGGCATGTAGTCGAATGCCTTGAGCGCGTCCAGCAGGCCGTTGGCGCCGGCCTCGCGCAGCGGGGCGTCTAGCAGTCGCGCGGCGAAGGCAGGCGGCACCGCCAGCACGGCCGCATCGAATCGTTCCTGGTTGATGTCGACGCCTTCGCCGGAGGGGCGGAGCTGGCGCACGGTGCTGCCGTAGCGCATGGTTACCTGGCGCGCGGCGGCGTCGGGCCAGAGCGCGGACAGGTCGGTGCAGGGCAGCAGCATGTCGCTGTTTTCGCGGCTGCCGGTCAGGCTGTCGCGCAGCACGCGCGCGAACAGCGCGGCGCTGGCGGTGGCGGCGGGCGTGTTCAGCGCGGCCAGGCACAGCGGTTCCCAGATCTGGCGGATCAGGGCGTCCGATTGCGCGTGGTAATGCAGCAGGTGCAGCACGGTCCAGTCGCGCGGCGGCGTCCAGGACATGGCTTTCAAGCCGCGCATCAGGCGCAGGGTCGCGAAACGGTCCTTCCAGGACAGGCCGCGCGCGCGCAGAATCGCCGCCGCCATGTGCAGCGGCGCGGGCAGGCGCGGCGCAGCCAGGCGGAAGCGGCCGTCCAGGCTGGCCAGCTGCAAGGGCCGGCGCATCAACAAGGCGTCCGGGTTGCGGCCGACGCGGCGCATCAGCGCCAGCGTGTGCTTATAGGCGCCCGACAGCAGGTGCTGGCCATTGTCCAGCGGCGCGTCGAAATCGGTGTGGAACACGCGCCGGGCGCGGCCGCCCGGCGTATGGCCGGCTTCAAAGACGGTGACCTTGGCGCCCGCTTCGCGCAGCGCGACGCTGGCCGCCAGGCCGGCCCAGCCGGCGCCGATGACCGCGGCCTTCACCGGGCCAACCGGCGGACCAGTCCGCGTCCGCCGCCCACCCAGGTCTTCCAGGCCAGCCACAGCTTGCGCAGGGGAGTGAGCGAGATGCGCTGATGCAGCACCTGCCAGTTGTCGCGTTCGATCTCGTCGAGCAGTGCGTGATAGATGGCGGCCATCATCAGGCCCGGGCGCTGCGCGCGGCGGTCGACCTCGGGCAGGTTGCTCATGGCCTCGCGGTACAGCTCGCGGGCGCGATCGGCCTGGAACTTCATCAGCGCGCTGAAGCGTTCGGAGTATTCGCCGTTCAGGATGTCCGAGGCCTTGACCTCGAACTGCTGCATGTCGTTGACGGGCAGGTAGATGCGGCCGCGGCGGGCATCGTCGCCCACGTCGCGGATGATGTTGGTCATCTGGAACGCCAGGCCCAGCTTTTCCGCATAGACCAGGGTCTTGGGATCGGAATAGCCGAAGACGCCGGCGGACAGTTCGCCCACCACGCCGGCGGCGTGCCAGCAGTACTTGCGCAGGCCTGGCCAGTCCAGGTAGCGGGTCTGGTCCAGGTCCATTTCCATGCCGTCGACCACGGCCAGCAGGCGTTCGCGCGTGATTGAACAGCTTTGCAGGTGCGGTTGCAGGGCGCGGGTCACCGGATGGTCCGGATTGCCGTTGTACATCTGGTCGACCTGCGTGCGCCACCAGGCCAGCTTGACGCGGGCCAGCGACGGGTCGGTGCATTCGTCGACCACGTCGTCCACTTCGCGGCAAAACGCGTACAGCGCCGTGATGGCGCGCCGCCGCTCGGGCGGCAGGAACAGGAACGAGTAGTAGAAGCTGGAACCGCTTTTGGCGGCTTTCTCCTGGCAGTATTCGTCAGGGGTCATATCAGGTAATTGCGCGCCACATCATGATGGCCCAATCTTTGGCGCCCAATTCGGGGCGATTCATGAATACATCGTAGCCGCCCGCCTCGATACGCTCCAGCACGCGCAGCCCGCCTTGCACCACCAGGCGCAGCTCCAGGCCCATGCGGCCCGGCAGACGGCGCGCCAGCGGAGCGCCGAAGTGTAGCAGTGCGCGGGCGCGTTCGACTTCGAAGGCCATCAGGTCGCGCCAGGCGGGCGTCAGCCGGCAGGCAGCCAGGTCCTCGTCCGTCACGCCGTGGCGGCGCAGGTCCTCTTGCGGCAGGTAGACGCGCTGCTTGTGCCAGTCCACCCGCACGTCCTGCCAGAAGTTCACCAGTTGCAGGCCGGTGCAGATGGCGTCGGCCTCGCTCACGTTCTGGGGATTGGTGGCTTCGAACAGGTGCAGCATCAGCCTGCCCACTGGATTGGCGGAGCGGGTGCAGTAGTCGGCCAGCGTGGCGTAGTCTTCGTAGCGCTTGACGCTGATGTCCTGTTCGAAGGCGGACAGCAGGTCGTAGAAGGGCGTGATCGGCAGCTGGTGGCGCGCGATGGTGGCCGCGAGCGGGACGAAGATGCTGGCCAGTTCGGGCGAGCCGGGTTCGGGCCTGGCGCCCGGTTCGGCGCCGATGCGGTGCAGCTCGGCGCGGAACGCGGCCAGCTGCTTCAGCCGTTCTTCGTCGGTGGCGCTGCCTTCGTCGGCGATATCGTCCGCCGCGCGGGCGTAACGGTAGATATCGGTCACGGCGCCGCGCAGCCTGCGCGGCAACAGCAGCGAGGCGACGGGGAAGTTCTCGTAGTGATCGATGGACATATTTGGACTGGCGGATCTGGCCGCGCGGGCCTGGACTGATCCATTTTAGAGTAGTCGCATCCCGGTGACACGGCGCCATGCCGCGTGAGGTGCGGATCAGTTAGACTTAAGCGCCACAGGATCCCACACCATGCCGCGTCCAATCTCCGCCACCGTCTCCGTCTCCGCGCTAGCGCATAACCTCGCGGCCGTGCGCCGCCACCTGGACCAGACCGCGGAGGCCGCGTCGGGCCTGCCGCCCTCGATCTGGGCGGTGATCAAGGCCAATGCCTATGGGCACGGCATCGAGCAGGCCGTCGCCGGCTTCTCGAAGGCGCAAGGCCTGGCCATGCTGGACCTGGACGAAGCCGTGCGCTGCCGCGAAGCGGGCTGGGGCGGTCCCATCCTGCTGCTGGAAGGCTTTTTCGAACCCTCCGACCTGGACCTTGTCGACCGCTACCACCTGAGCACCACGGTGCACAACCGGGAGCAACTGGACATGCTGGCCCGCGCGCGCTTCTCGCGCCGCGTCGACATCATGCTCAAGCTGAACAGCGGCATGAACCGCCTGGGCTTCAGCCCCGCCGCCTACGCCGCGGCGCATGAACGCGCCATGCTGCTGCAACAGCAGGGTGTATTGGGTTCGGTGGGCAAGATGACCCACTTCGCCTGCGCCGACGGCCCCCAAGGCGTGAACGAACAGCTGGCGCTGTTCAATTCGGTGACGCATAAGATGCCGGGCGCCATCAGCGTCTGCAATTCGGCCGCCACGCTGCGCTTCGCCGAAATCGCGGTCGCCTCCGAAACGCAGGCGCACTGGGTGCGCCCTGGCATCTGCCTGTACGGCGCATCGCCGTTTGCGGACGCCGAAGCTTCTTCCTTCGGCCTGAAACCGGCCATGTCGTTGCGCTCGGAAATCATCGCCGTGCAGGATCTGAAGGCCGGCGATTCGGTCGGCTACGGCGCCATCTTCCGCGCCGACCGCTCCATGCGCATCGGCATCGTGGCCTGCGGCTATGCCGACGGTTATCCGCGCCACGCGACCACTGGCACGCCGGTGGTGGTGGCCGGCATCCGCACCCAATTGGTGGGCCGCGTTTCCATGGACATGCTGATCGTCGATCTGGGGCCTGTCCCCGCCGCCGGCGTCGGTTCGCCCGTGTCGCTCTGGGGCGAGGAAGGCCCCTCCGTGGACGAAGTGGCCCAAGCCGCCGGCACCATTGGCTACGAGCTGCTGTGCGCCCTGGCGCCACGCGTTCCGGTCACCCGGGACGTCTGAGCCGGCCGGTTCCCCCTCGTCAGGCGGGCTGTCCGGCAGGCAAGAATTGCTACGCAATTTACAAGACAGGTGGCGCCGGATGGTGTCTACTTGGAAGACCGGGCGCCCAAGCGCCCGTTTTTCACCAAGAAAACACCAGCGAGGTTTCTATCCATGAAGGACAAATGCGTGCTCGTCACGGGCGCCACCAAAGGCATAGGCTGGGCGCTTACTCAGCGGCTGTCCGACATGGGTTGTCATGTGGTTGGCATCGCGCGCAACACCACCGACGTGGATTTTCCGGGCTACCTCTACGCCTGTGACCTGGCGGACGCCGGCCGCACCGAGGAAGTGCTGCGCGAGATCCGCGAGAAATTCCCGGTCGACGCCGTGGTCAACAACGTGGGCATCGTTTCGCCCCAGCCGCTGGGCGAGATCGACCTGGCCACGTTGTACAACGTGCTGGATCTGAACGTGCGCGTGGCGGTGCAGGTCACCCAGGCATTCATCGAATCCATGAAGGTGCGCCGCGCCGGACGCATCGTCAACGTGGTCAGCCGCGCCATCCATGGCGGCATGGAACGCACCGCCTATTCGGCCGCCAAGAGCGCGCTGGTGGGTTGCACCCGCACCTGGGCGCTGGAACTGGCCGAATACGGCGTCACCGCCAATGCGGTCGCACCCGGCCCGATCGAAACCGAGATGTTCCGGGCCACGCGCCCGGCCGGCAGCGATGCCGAAAAGCGCGCGCTGGCCTCCGTGCCCATGAAGCGCCTGGGCACGCCCGCCGAAGTGGCGGCCGCGATCGCTTTCCTGCTGTCGGACGACGCCGGCTTCATTACCGGCCAGGTGCTGGGCGTGGACGGCGGCGGCAGCCTGGGCGGCCGTTCCTGAGGCTTTCAGCCCTTCACGGCGCTGCGGAACGCGGCGCCCAGGGCCGTTAGCGCATCGCGCGCGCGGCCATCCCTGACCCTGGTGTGCAATAAGACCGGCAATTGCGGCAGGGCGGGCAGTCCGAGCCTCGGGCCCGCGTCGATCGCGCCGAAGGGCAGCATGCGCGGAGACAGCGCCGCCACGCCAAGTCCCGCCATCACCGCGGCCGCAACCGCCATCACGCCGCCGCCCACAAAGACCTCTGTCCACGGTATGCCCGATTCGTCGAGCAGTTGTTCGGCGATGGCGCGCACGCCGCAAGGTTGCGCCATGGTGGCCAGGGGCAGCGGTTCTCCTGTCCGCTGCTGCCAACCGGGCGCCGCGTACCAGCCGAATTTTTCCTTGGTCAGAACTTGTCCGTCGTCGCGTCCCGCATGCAGGCGCACGATCACCGTATCGAGTTCACGCCGGTCGAAACTCTGGAGCAGGTCGCCGGAGGAGGCAATCCGGATTTCGATCAGCAGCCGGGGATCCGCCGCGTTCATGCGTGCAATCAGCGCCGGCAGTTCAGGGCCCGCCACGTGTTCGCTGATGCCGATGGCAAGGCGTTGCCTGCCCTCGGCAGCCGCGGACAGCGCGCGGTCGTGCGCCGCCAGCAGTTCGCGCGCCTGTCCAAGAAAGGCGGCGCCTCGCGCCGAAAGCTCCACGTACCGCGGCGTGCGTTCGATCAGGCGGAAGCCCAGCCGGTCTTCGAGCCGCTTGAGTTTCAGGCTGATGGCCGCCTGTGTCGTTTGCAGGACTTCGGCGGCGCGCGTGAAACTGCCCAGCTCGGCAATGCGGACAAAAGCCCTGACGGCGGCGATATCCAGCGAGCGCTCAGTCATTTCAGATGCTTATCATTGAAATATAGACAGATAGCTTATCAGAATGGCTAATATGAAGCGGTCCAACAGGGAGAATCCACCATGCCGCTAGTCCATGTCTCATTGCGCGCCGGAAAGCCGCAAGCCTACCGCCAGGCCATTTTCGACAACATCTATCTGGCCATGCGCGAAACCTTCAATGTTCCTGAAGACGACCAATTCATGACCATGACCGAGCATGACGCGTCGAACTTCCGCTACAGCCCGACCTACATGGATGTGGCGCGCAGCGACGACCTCGTGTACATCCAGATCACGGCGAACAACACGCGCAGCCTGGAACAGAAGAAGGCGCTGTTCCAGCGGATTGCGCAACGCTTGGGCGAAGATCCCGGCCTGCGGCCCGAGGACGTGTTCGTGAACCTGGTGGAAGTGGCGAAAGAGAACTGGTCTTTCGGCCACGGGCTCGCGCAATACGCTTGAGCGCAGAGGGGCGCTTGCGGCGCTACGCGCCCAACGCGCCGGCTTCGACCCGCAGCGCATCGAGAAAGCGCTGCAAGGCGGGGGCCGCTTCCACCTGCGCCCGCTGCACCACGCCCACCGGCGGCAGGTTCCAGTCGGGACGGAACCTCAGGATGGCCAGCACGCCCAGCGCGGCATAGTGCTGCGCCACCGCGCGCGGCATGGCGGAGAGCAGGTCGCTGCTGCGCAATAGCACCTCGTTGGCCAGCAGCGATACCGACTCGGCCATGGGTGCGTGCAGCGTCAGCCCCTGCTCGGCGAAGTAGGAGTCGATGCGCTGGCGCAGCGGCGCCTGCGGCGGCGGCAGGATCCAGTCCTGCCGCGCCAGCGCGGCCGCGGTGATGCGGGTGGACTTGGCCAGCGGATGGCCGACGCGCGCCACCACGCAGATCGGCTCTTCGTACAGCACTTCGGTGCGGAACACGGGCTGGGTGGCGTCCAGCATCAGGCGGCCCAGCACGCAGTCGAGTTCGCCGCGCGCCAGGCCGGCCAGCAGCGCATCGTGCGCGCCTTCCTGCAGCATGACGGTGACGCCGGCATGGTCGGCGCGCAGGCGTTGCAGGGCGCGCGGCACCAGCACGGGCAGCGCCACCTGCTGCACGCCGACGCGGATGCGGCCGCTGGCGCCGGCGGCCAGCGCGGCGATCTCGTTGCGGGCGCCGGACAGGTCGGACCAGAGCACGTCGGCCTTGCGCGCCAGCGCGTGGCCAAAGCCCGTGGGCACGATGCCGCGGCGCGTGCGCTGAAACAGCGGCACGCCGAACATGTCTTCCAGTTCCAGCAATTGCTTGCTCGCAGCGGGCTGCGTCATGCCGAGCTCGGCCGCGGCCTTGTGCACGCTGCCCAGCGCGTACAACGCGCGCAGCAGGTCCAGGTGGCGCATGCGCAGGCGGCCGCCGATGTGGTGCAGTTCTGGAATGCGGTGAGTGGTTGGCATTTTGCAATTCCTGTTGGTTATCACAGCATTCTAATAATTGATTAGATTGTATGCACCCCATCCCTATACTGGATCGCAGTTCAACTGTCCTGCATAAAAGGGGAAAACATGAAAATCACGATGCTGGGAACCGGTGCCGCGCTGCCCGATCCCGACCGCGGCCAATCGGCCATCCTGCTGACCCTGGATGACGATACCCACTATCTGTTCGACTGCGGCGAGGGCGCCACGCGCCAGATGGTGCGCGCCAATGTCGATCCCGCCAAGGTGGGCTTCGTGTTCCTGACGCACCTGCACCACGACCATATCTGCGACTATCCTTACTTCGTCATCTCCAGCTGGATGCTGAACAAGACCGGCGCGCCGCTGGTGCTGGGGCCCAAGGGCACGCGCCATTTCGTCGACCACCTGTTCGAGAACGGCGCCTACCATACCGACTACCAGGCGCGCAGCGCCTATCCCGTGCGCCAGGCCAACCTGGAAGCCATGCGGCCGGAAGTGCGCGAAGTCAGTCCCGGGCCGGTGTTCGACGATGGCCGCGTGCGCATTTCGGTCGACTGGGTCGAGCACATTCCGCGCGACGTGTGCGAGTGCTTCGGCGTGCGGGTGGAGGCCGAGGGCAAGGTCATCGCCTTCAGCGGCGACACCGCGCCCTGTGAAGCCATGGTGCGGCTGGCGCAGGACGCCGACCTGCTGATCCATGAATGCACTTTCCCCGAATCGTTCATCGCGCACCGCGCCAAGACCGGCGTGGGCACCTATGCGCACACCAGTCCCACGGACCTCGGCATCATCGCCAGCCGCGCCGGCGTCAAGAGCCTGGTGGCGACGCATTTCGGCCACTTCGATTCGACCAGTCCGGTGATCAAGCGCGCTGCCGCCAAGCATCTGCCGGTGGAACTGATGGGGCCGCACCTGATGGACGAGATCGTGGCCGACATCCGCAAGAACTATTCGGGTCCGCTGCGGCTGGCCCACGACCTGATGCGCATCGATCTGTAGCGCTCGCGAGGAAACCGGCCGGCCGCGAGGCCGGCGCGCGCGGGCGCCGCCCGCCGGCCAGGGAGAACACCATGACGTACCGGACTTGCGCCGTATCCGTTTTGCTTGCCTTGGGCGCGGCGGCCTTGCCGCTGGCCGCCCGGGCGCAGTATCCCGATCACCCCATCCGCATCGTCCTGCCGTATGCGCCGGGCGCGGCGGGCGACGTCGCCATGCGGCAGATCCAGCCCTTGCTGGAAAAACGCCTGGGCCAGCCCCTGATCGTTGACTACAAGACCGGCGCCGGCGGCAATATCGGCGCGCTGGAAGTGGCGCGCGCCAAGCCCGACGGCTACACGCTGGTGCTGGGCGCGACCAATAATTTCGTCATCAACCAGTTCCTGTACCGCAAGCTGGGCTTTGATCCCTTGGCGGATCTGGAGCCGGTGGGCAAGCTGGCCGACGTGCCGGCTTTCGTCTACGTCAGCGCGCAGGTGCCGGCGCAGGACTACGCCCAGTTCGCGCAGTATGCGCGGGCCCAGGCCGGCAAGCTGAACTATGGCTCGCCGGGCATGGGCACCACGCCGCATCTGTCCGGCTACCGCCTGTCCCATGCCATGGGCGCGGGCATGACGCACATCGCCTACCGCGGCTCTACGCCGGGGGTGCAGGCCTTGCTGGCGAACGAGATCCAGATGTACATCGGCGGCTACAGCATCGCGGCCGCCTACATGCCGCAGGGCAAGGTGCGGGCCCTGGCGGTGGCGGCGCCCGAGCGCTTTGCCGGATTGCCCGACGTGCCTACCGCGGCCCAGGCCGGCATGCCGGACGTGGTGCAGGGCAACTGGTGGGGCTTCGCCGCGCCCAAGGGCACGCCGCCCGAGCGCGTGGCGCGCTTTGCGGACGTCCTGCACGAGGTACTGGCCTTGCCGGAGGTGCGCCAGGCCTTCCTGGCCGGCGGCTTCGTGCCCGGGCAGGACACGCCGGCATCTTTTGCCGCGGCCTGGCGCAGCGAAGCGCCGCAGTGGCAGGCGGTGGTGCGCGAATCCGGGGTGGTGCTGGACAACTGAGGCGCGCGCCATGGAATACAACCGCCGCGGCTCGGGCCGCCCGCTGTTTCTGCTGCACGGCTTCTGTTCTTCGTCCGCGATCTGGGACGGTCTGGCTGGCGCGCTGGCCGACAGGCATGACGTGATCGCCATCGATTGGCCGGGCTTCGGGCGTGGCGCGAACGCGCCGCCCTTGCAGGGCCTGCCGGCCTACGCGGACGCGCTCGTCGCCCTGGCGGACCGGTTGGGCATAGCCAGCTTTGACGTGTTAGGGCATTCGTTCAGCGGTTTCGTTGCGCAGCGATTGCTGTGCGCGGCTCCCGGGCGCGTGGGCCGGGCGGTGCTGTATGGCGCGGGCCTGCGGGTCGATCGCGGTGCGCGTTTCGAACCCATGGACCAGACCTTGGCGCGCCTGCGCGCGGACGGTCCACGCGCCACGGCCCGGCGCGTGCTGAAGACCTGGTTCGCGGCAGGAGAGCAGGCGCCCGCTTATGCGGCCTGCCTGGAAGATGGGGTGTCGATGAGTGCAGCGGGTGCTGCCTCGATGATCGCCGCCGTCGACGGCGTGGACCACACGCAGGCGCTGGCCGCGGTGCGCGCGCCGGTGCTGGTCATATCGGGCGAACACGAACGTAGCCATCCGCTGGCTTCGGCGCTGGCCCTGCGCGCGGCGCTGACCCATGGCAGCCTGTGCGTGCTGCCGGATTGCGGGCATGCCGCGCACCTGGAGCGGCCGTTGCTGTTCAACGCCGCCGTGCGCGGCTTCCTGGCGGGGCAGTGATGTGGGGCGGGGCCTGCGGCCCCCGGCGTCCGGATCAGTAGGGACCTTGGTCCGCAGCGGGCGCGGCGGTGTTCTTGAACTGGCCCGCCAGCTGTTCAGCCGCGCGCGCCAGCAGGGTGGCGTCCACGCCTACCGCGACGAAAGTGGCGCCCAGCGAAAGATAGTGCTTGGCGCGGTCCACTCCGCTGTGCAGGATGCCGGCTGCCTTGCCGCTGCGCACGATGCGCACGATGGTGTCGTCGATAGTCTTGACCACCTCCGGATGCTCGGGCTGGCCCAGGTAGCCCATGCTGGCCGCCAGGTCCGCGGGGCCGATGAAGGCGCCGTCCACGCCGTCCACCGCCAGGATGTCCTCCAGCGCGTCCAGGCTGCGCAGGGTTTCGATCTGCACCAGCACGCACATCTCGTCGTTGGCGCGGCGCAGGTAGTCGGGAATGCGGTTCCAGCGCGACGAACGGGCCAGCGCGCTGCCCACGCCGCGCACGCCCTGCGGCGGATACCGCACCGCGGCCACGGCGGCGGCGGCTTCTTCGGCGGATTGCACCATCGGCACCAGCAGCGTCTGCGCACCCGTGTCCAGGATCTGCTTGATCTGGACCGCGTCGTTCCAGGCCGGGCGCACCACTGGCGCGACCGGGTAGGCGGCCATGGATTGCAGCTGCTGCAGCGTGGTCTGCAAGGTGTTGGGGGCGTGCTCGCCATCGATCAGCAGCCAGTCGAAACCGGCGCCGGCGATGATCTCGGTGGAGTAGGCGTTGGCCAGGCCCGCCCACAGGCCGATCTGGGGCTTGCCGCTGCGCAGCGTCTGCTTGAAGGTATTGGTCAGTATGTCCATGGATGGAGCCGCGGTCAGATGAAGTGGCAGTTGACGGAACCCAGCACGCCGTAGTCGACGTTGAAGGTATCGCCAGGGCGGGCCAGCACCGGACGGGTGAAGGAACCCGACAGGATGATCTCTCCGGCTTCCAGCGCCACGTCGTGGGCGGCCAGCTTGTTCGCCAGCCATACTACGCCATTGGCGGGATGGTTCAAGACGCCCGCGGCCACGCCGGTTTCCTCGATGACGGCGTTGCGCGACAGGATGGCGCCGATCCAGCGCAGGTCCAGTTCGCCGATTTTCACCGGCCGTCCGCCCATCACCACGCCGGCGTTGGCGGCGTTGTCGGCGATGGTGTCGAACACTTTGCGCGGACGCTTGCTGTCGGGGTCGATGCTGTGCGAGCGCGCGTCGATGATTTCCAGAGCCGGGACCACGTAGTCCACCGCGTCGTAGACCTGGAACAGCGTGACGTTGGGGCCTTGCAGGCGCTTGCCCAGCACGAAGGCCAGTTCGACCTCCAGCCGCGGCAGGATGAAGCGGCCGGCGGGGATGTCCGCGCCGTCATTGAAGAACATGTCGTCCAGCAGCATGCCGAAGTCGGGTTCGTCGATCTGCGAGGCCTGCTGCATGGCGCGCGAGGTCAGCCCGATCTTGTGGCCGCGCTTGATCCGGCCTTCGGCCAGCTTGATGTCCATCCAGGCGCGCTGGATGGCGTAGGCGTCGGCGATCGTGATGTCGGGGTACTCGAGCGAAATCTGGCGGATCTGCTGGCGGGTGCGTTCGGCTTCGTGCAGGCGCGCGGCGATGGCGCGCACGGTATCTTTGTCTAGCATCGGGGTTCCAGGTGTAGTGGAGTTGTAGTGGAATCAGTCGGGGTAGGGGACGAGCGTGTTGACCAGCCGCCCCACGCCTTCGATTTCGGTCACGACTTCGTCGCCGGGCTGCACGTTGACGATGCCGTCGGGCGTGCCCGTCAGGATCAGGTCGCCGGGCGAGAGCGTCATGAAGCTGCTGAAATACTCGATCAGCGCGGGCACGTCGAACACCATGTCGCGGGTGTTGCCGCGCTGCGTCTCGAAGCCGTTGACGGTGGTGCGCAGGTTCAGGTTCATGGGGTCGGGCACGTCGTCGCGGTCCACCAGCCAGGGGCCGAGCGGCGTGCAGGTGTCGCGGCTTTTGACGCGCAGGTTGGGGCGGTACCAATTTTCGAGGTAGTCGCGCAGCGCGTAGTCGTTGGCCACGGTGTAGCCGGCCACGCAGTCATAAGCCTGGGCACGACTGACCTTGCTGGCGGTCTTGCCTATCACCACCGCCAGCTCGCACTCATAGTGCATGAAGGCGACGTCGGTGGGGCGCAAGGTCCGGGCGCGGTGGCCGACGAAGGTGTTGGCGGCCTTGAGGAACCCCAGCGGTTCATCGGGCGCCTTGAAGGCCAGTTCCTTGGCGTGGTCGGCATAGTTGATGGCCAGCGTGAAAGTGGTGCGCGGTTCGAAGGGCGGCAGCCAGTCCACTGCGTCTTCGGCATACACGCGTCCGTCGGCCAGGCGGACCTGGCCGGGGCCGGCTTCGGTGGCGGCGTGGATCACGCCATCCAGGGAGATGCGGGCATGTTTCATGACGGGCTCCTGTGCTTATCGGGCGGCGGCCAGCGAATTTCCAAGCTCGCCGACCCGCGCGATGCGGATGTCGTAGCGCTGTCCGGCGCGGGCTTGCGGCGCGCCGTGAGGGGCGCCTGCCAGCAGGATGTCGCCGGCTTCCAAGGTCATGAACTGGGTGACGTCGGCGATCAGCCGCGCCACGGGACGGATCAGGTCGGCGGTGCTGGCGCGTTGCGCCACCTGGCCGTCGATGCGCACTTCGATGTCCAGCGAGTCAGGGTCGCCGACGGCGGCCGCGGGGGCGAGATCCTGGCCCATGGGGCAGAAGCCGTCGCGACATTTCTGCTTGAGCGCCGGGCGGAAGTAACTGGCATGCGGCACCGACAGGTCGGCCACCACGCGGTAGCCCGCCACGTAATCCAGCGCCTCGGCTTCGCTGACGCGGGTGGCGCGGCGGGCGAACACCACGCCCAGGCAGGCGCCCACTTCGACTGCGTCCACGTCGGCGGGCAGGGTGATGACGTCGCCATTACGGGCGTAGGTGTTGGCGGGCTTGATATAGAGCACCGGCGCCTTGGGAGCGGCCTTATAGGGAGCGGAATCCACGGCATCGCCCAGCGCGGCCAGCGCCTGGCGCGTGTTCAGCGCCGCGCCCACCACGGTCCTCGGCCAAGGCGCTGCGGCGGCCATGGCGCGCGCGGCCAGGTGTTCGCGGTAGTTGTTGAGCTTGTAGTTCAGCACCGGGTCGGCTTCCTCGATCTGCATCGAGATGCCGAGGGGGCGCGCCGCCATCTGCGGCGCCAGCGCGGCGCTCAGCGCCTGGAACACCCGTTCGCCGAGCGCGGCCTTTTGCTCGGCATTGCGGCCGTGGCCGATGCGCAGCACTACGTGGACGAAGGCATTGTCTGGATGGCCGTCGACGATCAGGCAGTCGTCCACCCGCAGCGCACGGGTGCGCGCGCCGGCCAGCGGGAACAGGCTGCCGTCGCCCACGGCGGCGTCCTGCACGGTCCGCATCAGGGCCTGCGTATCCAGGGCCAGATTGCCCGAGTATTCGATCCAGATATGGGGCATGGCCTTGCTCCACCGAATGTAATTATCATGTTAACTATATTAATGAAAAACAGCGGTAACAACAATCCGCCAGAAGGTTTCGGCGCTTGGCATCGCCTGGGGCTTTCCCGGCGTTGACAGCATCGTCCGGCAAGCATAACGTTAACGTGTTAATAAAATTTGCGCCGGCCGATCCGGCGCAGTCGGGACGAGGAGCCGCGCGTGAGCATCAAGCACTGGATCAATGGCAAGCAGGTCGACAGCAGCGACCGTTTCATCACCAGCAACCCGGCCACGGGCGAGGCGATCGCCGAGGTGGCCGCCGGCGGGCAGGCCGAAATCGACGCGGCCGTCGCGGCCGCGGCCGAGGCCTTTCCCAAGTGGGCCAACACGCCTGCCAAGGAACGCGCCCGCCTGATGCGCAAGTTGGGCGAACTGATAGACCAGAACGTGCCGCAGTTGGCGGAACTGGAAACCCGCGACACCGGTCTGCCGATTTCACAGACCCGCAAGCAACTGATCCCGCGCGCCTCGGAAAACTTCAATTTCTTCGCCGAGGTCTGCACGCGCATGAACGGCCACACCTACCCGGTGGACGATCAGATGCTGAACTACACGCTGTACCAGCCGGTGGGCGTGTGCGCGCTGGTGTCGCCCTGGAACGTGCCGTTCATGACGGCCACGTGGAAGACCGCGCCGTGCCTGGCGCTGGGCAATACCGCCGTGCTGAAGATGTCCGAACTCTCGCCGCTGACGGCGGACCAGCTGGGCATGCTGGCGTTGGAGGCCGGTATTCCGGCCGGCGTGCTGAACGTGGTGCAGGGCTACGGCGCCACCGCCGGCGACGCGCTGGTGCGCCATCCCGGCGTGCGCGCGATCTCGTTCACGGGCGGCACCGTGACCGGCAAGAAGATCCTGGCCAGCGCGGGCGGCGTCAAGAAGTACTCGATGGAGCTGGGCGGCAAATCGCCGGTGCTGATCTTCGACGATGCCGACGTGGAACGGGCGCTGGACGCGGCGCTCTTCACCATCTTCTCGCTCAATGGCGAACGCTGCACCGCGGGCTCGCGCATCTTCATCCAGCAGACCATCTACGACGAGTTCGTGCGCAGGTTCGCCGAACGCGCGCGGCGCCTCGCGGTAGGCGACCCGACCGATGACAATACCCATGTGGGCGCGATGATCACGCGCCAGCACTGGGAAAAGGTCACGGGCTACATCCGCCTGGCCGAGCAGGAGGGGGCACGCATACTCGCGGGCGGCGCGGACCGGCCCGCCGGCTTGCCGGCCCATCTGGCGGGCGGCAATTTCGTCAGCCCCACGGTGCTGGCCGACGTCGACAACCGCATGCGATGTGCGCAGGAAGAGATCTTCGGCCCGGTCGCCTGCCTGTTGCCGTTCAAGGACGAGGCCGAGGGCCTGGCGCTGGCCAACGACGTGAAGTATGGCCTTGCGTCCTACATCTGGACCAGCGACATCGGCCGCGCGCACCGCCTGGCCCGCGGCATCGAAGCCGGCATGGTATTCATCAACAGCCAGAACGTGCGCGACCTGCGACAGCCCTTCGGCGGCACCAAGGAATCCGGCACCGGACGCGAAGGCGGCGAATACAGTTACGAGGTCTTTGCCGAGATCAAGAACGTGTGCGTGTCCATGGGCAGCCACCACATCCCCAGATGGGGCGTCTGAGCCCGGTCCGGACTGACAAGAACGAGGAGACTAGCATCATGGGCAAGCTCGCGCTGGCGGCCAAGGTAACGCATGTGCCGTCCATGTATCTTTCGGAATTGCCTGGCAAGCACCAGGGCTGCAGGGAGGCCGCGATCCAGGGACACCGCCTCATCGGCCAGCGTTGCCGCGACCTGGAAGTGGACAGCATCGTGGTGCTGGACGTGCACTGGCTGGTCAACGGCGGCTATCACGTGAACTGCAACAGCGGCTTCAAGGGCCGCTACACCAGCAACGAGCTGCCGCATTTCATCAAGGACATGGATTACGCCTACCGCGGCAATCCTCAGCTGGGGCGCCGCATCGCCGAATGCGCCAACGCCGCGGGCGTGGGCACGCGTTCGCATGAAATCGACAGCCTGGAACTGGAGTACGGCACCCTGGTGCCCATGCGCTACATGAACGGCGACGGACACTTCAACGTGGTATCGGTCGCCGCCTGGTGCGCCTGGCACTCGCTGGACGACAGCCGGCGCTTCGGCGCCGCGCTGCGCCAGGCCATCGAGGCCAGCGACAGCCGCGTGGCGGTGCTGGCCAGCGGTTCGCTATCGCATCGCTTCAACGACAACGGCAGCCCCGAGGCCGCCATGCACCAGATCAGCCGCGAGTTCTTCCGGCAGGTGGACTTGCGCGTGGTGGAATTGTGGCGCCAGGGGGACTGGAAAACCTTCTGCGCCATGCTGCCCGAATACGCCGACCTGTGCGTGGGCGAGGGCGGCATGCACGATACCGCGATGCTGCTGGGCCTCTTGGGCTGGGACGGCTACGACCAGCCGGTGGAGATCGTGACGGACTACTTCGCCAGTTCCGGCACCGGGCAGATCAACGCGATCTTCCCCGTGCCGGCCTGATCATTCTTCCTCGGAGGCGCGCGGGTCGGCGGGCTCGCGCTTGATCAGTTCAACCATGGTGTCGACGTCGCGGTACAGGCGGTCCAGCAATTCCTTGCCTATCCTGGCCTCGATCTCCTGGTATTTCGCATCCACTTGCGGCCGCATGCGGTCGATGAGCTTGTTGCTCTTGGGCGTCAGCGAAATTTCCTGGCGGCGCTGGTCGGCGCTGGAACGCGCGCGCTTGATCAGGCCCTGTTCCTGCATGCCCGCCAGCATGCGGGTGAGGCTGGGGCTGAGGATCTGGCAGGTGCGGGCGATCTGGTTGGGTTCCATGGAGCCCACCTCGCTCAGCGTGCGCAGGACCCGCCATTGCTGTTCGGTGACGCCTGCGGCGTGCAGGATGGGGCGGAAATGCGCCATCAAGGTTTCGCGCGCGTAGAGCAGCAGATGGGGCAGATTGCGGTGGTGGAAGCTCGGACTCATGGCGGCTATGTTAGCAAGAAGCCGAGCTGCGCCGGTTGATATCGGACATGCGCGCCCATCGGCCGCGCAAAGCGCGGCGCCGATGGGCAGCGGCGGTCAGGACGGGATCTGCTGAGCCAGTTCCTGCAGGTCGTCGGGCAGCTCCAGATCGGGGGCTGCCTGCTGCAATTCGCGCAGCGCCTGTATGGCCTCTTGCGGCTGTTCCTCGCGCACCAGCGCCCGGATATGGGTCACGCGGGCTTCGATGTCCTGGTCGCTGAGGGCAGGCGTTTCCGGCGCGGCAGGTTCGGCGGCCGGCTGTTCCGCGGCGGCGGCTTCCTGGGCCGGGGCGGCTTGCGGCGCGGCTTCCTGCGGTGGCGCGGCCACGCGCTCGGTGACGGGCGCGGTCTGTTCGGCGGGCGCTTCCGCCGGCGTGGAAAGCAGGGCGGGCGAACGTTCCGAGCTTGTCCCTATTTCGTGCGGAGCGATGACCGGCGTGTTTTGCTCAGTAAAGTCCTGGGCTTCGCGCATTTCGGTCCAGGCGAACAGGCCGAAGACCATGGCGGCGCAGGCGGCTGCGCCCCAGGCCGGGTGCCAGCTATGGCCGGGATGCCAGCTGCGGCGCACCGCGGCGTCCAGTTCGGGACTGGCCGCGGGGCCATGCCTACGGTACAAGGCGCGCAGCTCCCGTTCATCGTCTTCGTCGAAAGGGGGGCGGTAGGTAATGCTCATGCGCGTACTCCTCGCGCATACGCCTGGTGGCAAGGCGCATCCGCGTTTGACCTCTACGCACGCCGCGCCGGTGGTCCGGCGGTCTCGTCGTGGCTCGGGTCCTGTTCCGGTTTAGGCGGCTTCCTGGAAAGCCGCAGGGTGATTGCGCCGCGATTCCCGCATCCGCGCCCTGGGGAGTACGGTTGCAGGTATGCCGCCCTGGGCCGGACGGTTCGTCAATGCGCTGCACTTGATGATTATGCGCGATCTGGAGAAATCCGCCAGAGAATTTCTTGAGTTTGCATCATGTAACTTCAGCTTGTCCCTGTTTTTGAAAGCAGAATGACAGATAGGCGCACCGTCATGGTGCGCGCCGGGACAAATGCGCGCGCCTGACGCGCGCCGCGGCCCCGGCTTGCCGGTACACTTTCGCGCATGGCCAAATCCCGAACCGTATACGTGTGCTCCGATTGCGGCGGCACCACCCCGAAGTGGCAGGGCAAATGCCCGCATTGCAACGCCTGGAACACACTGGAAGAAACCGTGGAGTCGTCGGCGCCCGCCGCCGCCTCGCACCGTTATGCGCCGCTGGCGGCCGCCAGCCCGGTACGCAGCCTGTCTGAAATCGAAGCCCGCGAAACGCCGCGCCAGCCCACCGGACTGGAAGAGTTCGACCGCGTGTTGGGCGGCGGCCTGGTGGCCGGCGCCGTGGTGCTGATCGGCGGCGATCCGGGCATAGGCAAGTCGACCCTGCTGTTACAGGCGCTGGCCTCGCTGTCGGAAGTCACCAATGTGCTGTACGTCACGGGCGAGGAATCCGCCGAGCAGGTGGCGCTGCGCGCGCGCCGCCTGGGCCTGCAGACCGGCAACGTCAACCTGCTGGCCGAGATCCGGCTGGAGTCGATCCAGGCGGCGGTGTCCGAGCAGAAGCCCACTGTCGCCGTGATCGACTCGATCCAGACGCTGTACAGCGGCGAACTGAGCGCGGCGCCGGGTTCGGTCTCGCAGGTGCGCGAATGCGCGGCGCAGCTCACGCGCCTGGCCAAGCAGACGGGCATCGCCATCGTCATGATCGGCCACGTCACCAAGGACGGCGCGCTGGCCGGGCCGCGGGTGTTGGAGCACATCGTCGACACCGTGCTGTATTTCGAGGGCGACACGCATTCCTCGTTCCGTCTGGTGCGGGCCTTCAAGAACCGCTTCGGCGCGGTCAATGAACTGGGCGTCTTCGCCATGACGGACCGCGGGTTGCGCGGCGTGGCCAATCCGTCGGCGCTGTTCCTGTCGCAACATGAGCAGCAGGTCGCGGGTTCCTGCGTCATGGCCACGCAGGAAGGCACGCGCCCGCTGCTGGTGGAGATCCAGGCGCTGGTGGACAGCTCGCACGCGCCCAACCCGCGCCGGCTCACGGTCGGCCTGGAGGGCAACCGCCTGGCGATGCTGTTGGCGGTGCTGCACCGGCACGCCGGCGTGTCCACTTTCGACCAGGACGTCTTCGTCAACGCCGTGGGCGGCGTGCGCATCACCGAGCCTGCGGCCGACCTGCCGGTGCTGCTGGCCATCATGTCTTCGCTGCGCGACAAGCCGCTGCCGCGCGGCCTGATCGCCTTCGGCGAAGTCGGGCTGGCGGGCGAGATCCGGCCCGCGCCGCGCGGACAGGAGCGGCTGCGCGAAGCCGCCAAGCTGGGCTTTTCGATCGCCCTGATCCCCAAGGCCAATGCGCCGCGCCAGCCCATCGAAGGGCTGGAGATCTGGGCGGTGGACCGGCTGGACGCCGCGCTGGACAAGTTGCGCTGACGCCGGCGCCGGCGCATGCCGGCCGCCTGCGCAGATTGGTATCGGTAATTTGATAGCCCGGCCTGCCACAGGCCGGGCCTGCTGGAGCAAGACGTGAGTCTGTTAGTTATCGCCGCGTGCCTGGCCGCGGGCGGCCTGATCGGTTTCATGGGCGGCGTGCTGGGCATCGGCGGCGGCCTGATCGCAATTCCCGCGCTGGTGCTGTTGATGGGCATGTCGCAGCAATTGGCGCAGGGCACGGCGCTTATCATGGTCCTGCCCACCATCATGATGGCGGTGCGCAAATACAACCAGCAGACCCGCATCGACAAGCGCGTGGCGCTGGCGGGCGCCGCCGGCGCCGTGGTGTTCACCTGGGTCGGCGCGCAGCTGGCGCTGGGCATAGACTCCGCCATCCTGCGCCGCAGCTTCGCCGTGTTCCTGTTCTTCATCGCGCTGTTCTATGTCTGGCAGACCTGGCGCGCCTCGCGTCCCGCCGCGGCGCGCAAGCCGGCGGCCACGGGCACGGCGCGCGTCTTCACGCCGCGCCGCGCCAGCGTGCTGGGCATGCTGTGCGGTACGCTGGGCGGCTTCTTCGGCGTGGGCGGCGCGGTGTTGGCCGTGCCCATCATCACCACCGTGTTCCGGCTGCCGCAGACCACTGCGCAGGCGCTTGCGCTGAGCATGGTGATACCGGGCTCCTTTATCGCCTTGATCACCTATTCCTGGGCAGGGCAGGCCGATTGGCTGGTGGGCGCGCCGTTGGCGCTGGGCAGCCTGCTGTTCGTGCCCGTCGGCGTGAAGCTTGCGTACCGGCTGCCTGAACGCAAGCTGAGAGCCTGCTTCGCGCTGATGCTGTTCGCCACCGTGGCGCTGCTGGCCTTCGAGAGCTGAACCGTCCGCGCCATATTTCGAAGCGTTAGCGACCGCAATTTTCTGGTTCCGCGCTGAACCTTCTGGATGGGTCCCGTTCAAACGGGAACGGGTAAAGCGGCGATGTTGCCGCCCCGTGTCGAAAAAAGGATCCCGGTCCTTTTACATTCAGGAGTTCATGAAATGACGACTCACTCCCGTATTGCTGCGTTCCTATCCACCTCGGCCTTGTGCCTCGGTCTTGCCGCCGCGCCTACAGCGTTTGCGGCGGGCGCCGATGCCACGTCCAAGACGGGTGAAACCAAGACCCAGGCGCAGCACAAGCATCACAAGTCCGACAAGACCTCCGCCAAACCGGCGGCGGGCAAGTCGGGAGGGGCCGCGAAGACGGAGCATTCCGGCGTCGCGACGCCGGCGAAGTAATCGCGACGGGCCTTGCGGCCTGATAGTTCCTTTGCGTAAACGACTTCCGATTCCCGCGGGGGCCGGAAAGTCGAAAGCCTCTCGGTATGGGCGCCGAGAGGCTTTTTCATGGGCGCGCCGCGGCCG
>NZ_JCBAMT010000064.1:0-41139 GCF_059760445.1 Achromobacter sp. D7-1
GCCCTGGCCGATGCCGGCCAGGGCCGCGCGCGAGGGGCCGTTCAGGCGCCCAGGTCCACGCAGAGGTACTTGATCTCCAGGTACTCTTCGATGCCGTACTTGGAGCCTTCGCGGCCCAAGCCGGATTGCTTGACGCCGCCGAAGGGGCCGACTTCGTTGGAGATGATGCCGGTGTTGATGCCGACGATGCCGTACTCCAGCGCTTCGGATACGCGCCAGATGCGGGCGTAGTCGCGGGTGAAGAAGTAGGCGGCCAGGCCGAAGATGGTGTCGTTGGCCATGCCGATGACTTCCTGTTCCGTTTCGAAGCGGAACAGCGGGGCCACCGGACCGAAGGTTTCCTCGGTCGCGAAACGCATGGACTGGGTCACGTCGCGCACCACGGTCGGTTCGAAGAAGGTGCCGCCCAGCGCATGCGGCTTGCCGCCGGCGATCACCTTGGCACCGTGCGACGTCGCGTCGGCGATGTGCTCCTGCACCTTTTCCACGGCGCTGCTGTCGATCAGCGGGCCCTGGGTCACGCCGTCGGCAAAGCCGTCGCCGACCTTCATGGCTTCGACCTTGGCGACCAGGCGCTTGGCGATCTCTTCGTAGACGCCGGCCTGCACGTAGATGCGGTTGGCGCAGACGCAGGTCTGGCCGGCGTTGCGGTACTTGGAGGCCAGGATGCCGTCGACGGCGCGGTCCAGGTCGGCGTCGTCGAACACGATGAAGGGCGCGTTGCCGCCCAGTTCCAGCGACAGCTTCTTGATGGTGGGCGCGCATTGTTCCATCAGCGTGCGGCCGACTTCGGTGGAGCCGGTGAAGCTCAGCTTGCGCACCACGTCGCTTTCGCACAGGGCCGCGCCGATTTCGCGCGAGCTGCCGGTGATGACGTGGAACACGCCCGCGGGCACGCCGGCTTCTTCAGCCAGCACGGCCAGCGCCAGCGCGGTCAGCGGCGTCTGTTGGGCGGGCTTGACCACCATGGTGCAGCCGGCGGCCAGGGCCGGGCCGACCTTGCGCGTGATCATCGCGGCCGGGAAGTTCCACGGCGTGATGGCGGCGGTGACGCCGATGGGCTGCTTGAGCGCCATCAGGCGCTGGCCGGCCTTGGGGCTTTGCAGGATGTCGCCGTCGATGCGCTTGGCTTCTTCGCCGAACCATTCCAGGAACGAGGCGGCATAGGCGATTTCGCCGGCGGCTTCGGTCACGGGCTTGCCCTGTTCGGAGGTCATGATGGCGGCCAGGTCCTGCTGGTGCTGCATCATGAGCTGGGCCCACTTCAGCAGGATCGCGGCGCGTTCCTTGCCGGTCTTGGCGCTCCAGGCGGGCAGGGCGGCCTCGGCGCTGGCGATGGCCTGTTCGGCTTCCTTGCGGCCCAGCTTGGGCACGGACACGATGGTCTTGCCGGTGGAGGGATTATCCACGGGGATGGACGGGCCGTTGCCGGCGGCTACCCATTTGCCGTCGATGTAGCAGGCGTCGCGCAGCAGGTCGGGGCGCGCCAGGGGATGAGTCAGTGCGGTCATTGTTGCAGTCTCCTTGAAGGGAAGCGGTGGGCCAGGAAACGTTTACGGGCGTGGCGGATAACCCGCTACGCCCGCAAAACTTGTGCCTGCCCGCCGAAATACCGGTAGTTCAGGCCCTATGCGTCAGGCGGCGAGCGCCTCGGACAGGATGGCCAGCGCGCGATCGAACTGGGCGTCGGGGATGGTCAAGGGGTACAGGAAGCGCAGGACGTTGCCGTACACACCGCAGCTTAGCAAAATCAGACCCTTTTCGATGGCGCGGGCTTGCACGCGCTTGACCGCTTCCGCGTCCGGCTTGCCGGTGGCGGGATCGTTCAGTTCCAGGGCGACCATGGAACCCAGGCCGCGCACGTCGGCGATGCCCGGAACCTTGGCGCGCAGGCCTTCCAGATGCGCGCGCAGCTTGTCGCCCAGGGCGTCGGCGCGTTCGCACAGCTTTTCCTCGGCGATCACGTCCAGCACGGCATGCGCCGCGGCGACTGCCAGCGGGTTGCCGGCGTAGGTGCCGCCCAGGCCGCCGGCGGCGGGCGCGTCCATGACGTCGGCGCGGCCGACCACGCCCGATATCGGGAAGCCGCCGCCCAGGCTCTTGGCCATGGTGATCAGGTCGGCCTGGACCGGGTGGTGCTCCATGGCGAACAGCTTGCCGGTGCGGCCGAAGCCGGTCTGGACTTCGTCGGCGATCAGCAGGATGCCGTGCTCGTCGCAGACCTTGCGCAGCGCCGTCATCAGCTCGGGCGGGGTGATATTGAAGCCGCCTTCACCCTGCACCGGCTCGATGATAATGGCCGCGACGCGCTTGGGATCGATGTCGCACTTGAACAGCAGGTCCAGCGCCTTGAGCGAGTCCGCCACGCTGATGGACTGGGTGGCGTTGGGGAAGGGCACGTGATAGATGTCGCCCGGCATCGGACCGAACGACAGCTTGTACGGGGCGACCTTGCCGGTCAGCGCCATGCCCAGCATGGTGCGGCCGTGGAACGAGCCCGAGAAGGCGATGACGCCCGAGCGACCGGTGGCCGAACGCGCGATCTTGACGGCGTTTTCGACGGCTTCCACGCCGGTGGTGAAGAAGGCGCTCTTCTTCAGGCCGTCGATGGGGGCGAGGCGGTTGATGCGCTCGGCCAGCGAGACATAGCCTTCGTACGGCACGATCTGGTAGGCCGTGTGCGTGAAGTTGTCCAGCTGCGCGGCAACGGCGGCCTTGATCTTCGGGTGCAGGTGGCCCGTGTTCAGGACGGCGATGCCGCCTGCGAAATCGATGTATTCCTTGCCATTGGCGTCCCACAGGGTGGCGTTTTCGGCGCGCACCGCGTAGAAGTCGCACATGACGCCGACGCCGCGCGGCGTGGCCAGGGAACGGCGGGTATTCAGGTCCTGATTCTTCATCTCAGCCTCTGCGAGCATGATGGGCGGGAAAACCTTATTTAATGCTACGATGGCCCCATTTGTGGGAACCACTTTTATAAATCAGGTAGAACCAATTGCGGTCCATCGTCGGTGACTTGCTGCAGCTGCGGCTGGCGGACGGCTCCAGCGAGCCCATGAACAAGCGGCTGTACCGCGGCATCCGGGAAGCCATCCTGGACGGAGCCATTGCCGCGGACTCGCGCCTGCCCGCCTCGCGCGACCTGGCGGCCGAGCTCGGCATCGCCCGCAACACGGTGGTCCATGTCTACAGCCAGTTGCTGGCCGAAGGCTATACCCGCAGCCGCCAGGGCAACGGCACCTTCGTCAACGCCTCGGTCCCGGATTCCTACCTGGCCAGCGGCCGGCGCAAAAGCCAGCCGCCACCGGCGCAAGCGCGCCCGGCATTGTCGCCGCGCGGCGCCGCCATCGTCGACGGCGTTTCGGCCTCGCCCTACCAATGGGGCGCCTTCATGCCCGGCGTGCCGGACCTGACCGAGTTCCCGCACAAGAAGTTCGGCCGCATTTTCAGCGCCTTGTGGCGCAATCCCTCGCCCGACCTGCTGACCTACGCCTATGGCGGCGGGTTGCCGGCCCTGCGCGAGGCGCTGGCGCAGCATCTGGCGCTGACCCGCTCGATCGATTGCGATCCGGAACAGATCATCATCACCGAGGGCTCGCACCAGGCCATCGACCTGACCACCCGCATCCTGGGCGAGGCCGGCGAGACCGCCTGGGTCGAGGATCCGGGCTACTGGGGCGCGCGCACCGTGCTGCAGGCCAATGGCCTGCATACCGTGCACCTGCCGGTGGACGAGGAGGGCATGCGACTGCCGGAGACCGTGGGCACGCCGCCGCGCTTCATCTTCGTCACGCCCTCGCACCAGTATCCGCTGGGCCCGGTCATGTCGCTGACGCGCCGGCGCCAATTGCTGGCGGTGGCGCGGCAAAGCGGCAGCTGGATCATCGAAGACGATTACGACAGCGAATTCCGCTTCTCCGGCCGGCCCATCGCCTCGCTGCTGGGGCTGGAGCCGGACGCGCCCGTGATCTATATGGGCACCTTCAGCAAGACCCTGTACCCGGGCTTGCGCGTGGGCTATCTGGTGCTGCCCAAGACCCTGACCGCGGCGTTCCAGGCGGCGCACGCCGAGCTGTACCGCGAAGGGCATCTGATGACGCACGCGGCCCTGGCCACGTTCATCTCGGAAGGCCACTACGCCGCCCACATCCGCCGCATGCGCATGCTGTACGGGCGCCGTCGCGCCATGCTGGTCAACCTGATCGAACGGCGGCTGGGACCCGACTGGCTACATCGCGACGCCAGCATGGCGGGGCTGCACCTGGTGTTGACGCTGCCCGAGGACATGGACGACCTGCGGGTGGTGGACGTCGCGCGCGGCAAGGGGGTGCTGACGCGCGCGCTGTCGCGCTATTACGTCAACGACGAGGGCCGCCGGCCCGGTCTGCTGTTGGGCTACGCCTGCGTGCCCGAGCACGACATCGCGCGCAAATTCGAAGTGCTGCTGGAAAGCCTGAACGAAGTGGCGCGCGCGCCCGCGGCGCTGGCGGTGTCAGGCGGGCGCTAGCGCCGCCGCGAAGGCCGCAGCGTTGCGCATGCCCTGATCTTCAAAGTTGGTGTTGAAGACCGCGTGCGCCTGTGCGCTTTGCGCCGCCAGCCGGGAGAAGCGCTCGGCCAGTTCGGCCAGTTCCTGTTCCGAGTATTCATATTGGAAGCGCCCCGAGGAGGCGGCGCCGGACACGTTCCAGGTGGCCGTGTTGCGCCCATGCAGGCGCAGCAGTGTCAGTTCCGGGTGAGTGCATTCCCAGACTGCGGGCACGGTGTTCTCAAAGCCTTGCGGGCTGTCCACCACGGTATGCGCCACCCCCAGCTCGCGCTCAAAGGCCAGCGTGTCCGCGGTCGCCGAGGGCGACTCGAACCAGCTGCGGTGGCGGAACTCCACCGAGACCAGATGGTCCTCCATACGCCGGGCGCAGTCGGCGACCCGTGTCCGGCCGCGCGCGTCGCGGCGGATCCAGGGCGGAAACTGGAAATGCACCGCACCCAGCTTGTCCGCCATGCGCAAGGGTTCCAGCGCAAGCTGGTAGCGGCGCCAGAGTTCGTCGCGCAGGTCCGCAGGCATCCGGTCGTGGTAGATGACGGGTTCGGGCCAGTCCGGCAGCTCGCGCCGGATGTCCGCCGGCAGAGAGGAAAGCGGCGTCTGATGGCCGGTGAACAGCCGGAAGGCCTTGATATTGAAGACGAAATCTTCAGGCGTGCGCTGTGTCCAGAGATAGGCGTTTTCGGCCGTGGGCATGGCGTAGTAGCTGGAATCGACCTCGGCCATGGGGAAGCGCGAGGCATAGAAGCGCAGCCGCGCTTCGGCGCTGCGGACCTCCGGCGGGTAGAAGCGGCCGCAGGCCAGCAGGGTGGGGTCGGTCCAGGAGGCGGTGCCGGTCAAGAGGCGTATGGCCACAGGTGAATCAGACTTTATTGAAAAAATTCTGTATAAATATACAGTGTTCATCCGAAGCCCGGCAATGTCCGGGCTCGCCGTTTTCAGCGGCTGCCATGCTGCGGCCCCGCCCCATGTCCGACCAAACCGATACGTCCTCCCCGTCCGCCGAACGCCCCGATCCCCTGGCCGATCTCAATCCCGCCCAACGCGAGGCCGCCGAGTTCGGCGTGGCTGGCGCGCCGGGGGACGACGGCCCCTTGCTGGTGATCGCCGGGGCCGGCTCGGGCAAGACCAATACGCTGGCCCACCGGGTGGCGCACCTGATTCTCAACGGCGCCGATCCGCAGCGCATGCTGCTCCTGACCTTCTCGCGCCGCGCGGCGCTGGAAATGGAGCGGCGCGTGGGCTCGGTGCTGCAGCGGGTGATGCGGCTGCGCGCCACGCAGCAGGCGCCGTCGCTGCCCTGGGCCGGCACCTTCCATGCCATCGGCGCGCGCCTGCTGCGCGATTGCGCGCAACGCATCGGGCTGTCCGAAGCCTTCACCATCCATGACCGCGGCGACGCCGAGGACCTGATGGGCATGGTGCGCCACGAGCTGGGGCTGTCGTCCACCAAGTCGCGCTTTCCGCTCAAGGGCACCTGCCTGGCCATCTATTCGCGCGTGGTTAACAGCCAGACGCCGGTGGCCGACGTGCTGAAGACGGCCTTCCCCTGGTGCGCGCAATGGGAGGACGAACTCAAGAACCTGTTCCGCGCCTACGTCGCGGCCAAGCAGGACCAGCAGGTGCTGGACTACGACGATCTGCTGCTTTACTGGGCCGAAATGATGGGCGATCCCGGCATCGCGGCCGACGTGGGGGCGCGCTTCGACCATGTGTTGGTCGATGAGTACCAGGACACCAACCGCCTGCAGTCCGCCATCCTGATGGCAATGAAGCCTGACGGCCGCGGCCTGACGGTGGTGGGCGACGACGCCCAGTCGATTTATTCGTTCCGCGCGGCCACGGTGCGCAACATCCTGGATTTTCCAGGGCAGTTCCCCACGCCGGCCCGCGTCATCACGCTGGACCGCAACTACCGTTCCACGCAGCCCATCTTGAACGCGTCCAACGCCGTGATCGGCCTGGCCACGGAGCGCTACGCCAAGGACCTGTGGACCGACCGCAAGTCGTCCCAGTTGCCCGAACTGGTGACGGTCAGCGACGAAGCCGGCCAGGCGCGCTGGGTGGCCGACCAGGTGCTGGCGCAACGCGAGGGCGGGGCCACGCTCAAGTCGCAGGCGGCGCTGTTCCGCACCGCCAGCCACAGCGCCGCGCTGGAACTGGAGCTGACCCGCCGCAACATCCCCTTCGTGAAGTTCGGCGGCCTGCGTTTCCTGGAGGCCGCGCACGTCAAGGACCTGCTGTCGCTGCTGCGCTGGGCGGAGAATCCGCGCGGCCGCATGGCGGGCTTTCGCGTGGCGCAATTGCTGCCCGGCATCGGCCCGGCCACCGCCGGCAAGCTGATGGACGCCATGTCGGCGTCCGCCGAACCCCTGCGCGCCTTGCGCGAGTTCAAGCCGGGCGCGGCGGCGCAGGGCGAGTGGGGCGCTTTCGCCGACACCTACGCGGCGCTGTGCGATCCCGCGCTCAAATGGCCGGCCGATGTGGACCTGGCCTTGCGCTGGTACGGCGCGCAGCTGGAACGCCTGTACGACGATGCGCGCGTGCGCCGCGCGGACCTGGACCAGCTGGCGCGCATCGCCGCTGGCTACGGCACGCGCGAACGCTTCCTGACCGAACTGACGCTGGACCCGCCGGACGCCACCAGCGACGAGTCCGGCGCGCCGCATCGCGACGAGGACTACATGATCCTGTCCACCATCCATTCCGCCAAGGGCCAGGAATGGAAGGCGGTCTACGTCCTGAACGTGGTCGACGGCTGCATCCCGTCCGACATGAGCACCGGCACGGCCGAGGAAATCGAGGAAGAGCGCCGTCTGCTGTACGTGGCGATGACCCGCGCCAAGGAGCGCCTGCAGCTGATCGTGCCGCAGCGCTTCTACGTGCACCAGCAGACCGGCATGGGCGACCGGCACGTCTACGGATCGCGCACGCGCTACATCACCAATGCGATGCTGCCGCTGTTCGACCACCTGCCCAAACCGCCGGACCTGCCCGAAGGGCGCGGCGTGCCCAAGGAACCGCAAGCGCCCAGCGTGGACGTGGCCAAGCGGGTGCGCAACCTGTTCTCCTAGGCTGGGCTATCATCGGCCGATATATAAGCTGTCCGGCAGGGATCGCATTGCTAAAGGGTGTTTATGGCTACTGAAGAACATGCCGCCGACGACTCGAAGAGAGAAGTCGTCGCATCGATCGCCTACGTGAACGGCCGGCGGGACCGCGAGGTCCCGATCGATGAAGTCGCCCAGTACGTCAGCCAGGACCACGGCATGCTGTGGATTGGCCTGCGCAATCCGCGCCCGGAAATGCTGGCCAAGGTCGCCAGCGAGCTCGGCGCCTGCGACAAGAACCAGGAAGAAATGCTGGAATCCCACCGGCGGCCGAAGATCATCGACTATGGCAACATGATCCTGATCGTCGCCATCACGGTGGAAGTCGAGGCCGAGCGCCCCATCTTCGGCGAGACCCAGTTCCTCATCGGCGACGGCTTCCTGGTCACGGTGCGGCGCGGCGCCACCGCCGGCCACAGCCCCTTGCGCGAACGTCTTGAAGCGTCGCCCGACCTGCTCAAGCGCGGCAGCGACTATGTGGCTTCGGAATTGCTGGATTGGCTGGTGGACCGCTACGTGGCGGCGGCCGGCAAGATCGAATCCGTGGTCGAGGGCGCCGAGCAGAAGCTGCTGATCCGCGGCGCCAAGGACTCGGACATCCGCAGGCTGTACCGCCAGCGCCGCGACCTGCTGCGCATCCATACCGTGGTGTCGCCGCTGGCCGAGATCTGCCGCCGCCTGGCGCGGGTCGAGATGTCGGCGGTGGACGAACATGCCCGTCCGTACTTCGGCGAAGTCGCCGACCGCGTGCTGCGCGTGGACGAACTGTTCAATTCGCTGCGCGAATCCCTGGCCTTCGCCTTTGAAGCCAGCCTGATGATAGGCCAGGCCGCGCAGAACGACACCACCCGCAAGCTGGCGTCCTGGGCCGCCATCCTGGCGGTGCCCACCGCCATCGCCGGCATCTACGGCATGAACTTCGAATTCATGCCCGAACTGAAATCGCCCTGGGGCTATCCCGTCACGCTGGGCGTCATCGTCTCGATCTGTTCGGTCCTGTATTGGCGCTTCCGCAAGTCGGGCTGGTTGTAGCACGGCTTTGCGCGCTGCCTTTATGGCAAACTGCCTGCGTTTTCCTACCTGGAGCGCTGGCGGTGCGTGGCAAACCTAACTTTCGCGGCGGCAGCAAGCTGACCGCCCTGATCGTCGCCCTGATACTTGCGGCGGCGGGCGCCATCGTCAATTGGCTGCAGCCTTCGGGGAAGCAGGGCCAGGACCGGACCGAACGTCCGACTTCCTCAACCCAGGGCCGGCCGGGCGCGACGCTGGCTGGCGACATCCCGCAGGGCAGCTACACGCTCACGGGCACGATCGTGAACGTGGCCGACGGCGATACCGTGACTCTGCGCGCGCCCGACGGCCAGCACCGTATCCGCATGGACAGCATCGACGCGCCCGAGGAGGGCCATGGATCCGAACAGCCCGGGCAGCCCTATGCCGAGGCCGCGCGCAAGAACCTGGCCAGCCTGGTCGCCGGCAAGACGCTTACCGCGCAGTGCTACGAAAAGGACCAGTACGGCCGGGAAGTCTGCGCCCTGATCCTGGATGACGGCCTCTCGGCCAACCGCCTGCAGGTGGAAGCCGGCTACGCCTGGGCCTACACCGCGCGCCAGGGCGACTACCTGCGCGACAAGGCCATGCCGGACCTGCAGCGCCAGGCCAAGGCGGCCGGGCGCGGCCTGTGGGCGCAGCCCGGCGCCATGCAACCCTGGAAGTGGCGCTACGACTGCTGGCGGCAGCGCCAGTGCGGCTGAGGCCGCGGGGGCTGGGCCGCGCAGCCGCTCGTGCGCGCAAGCGGCCCTGGGGGATGCCTGGGTATGGACCCCGGCCCGTGTTTGCTATCCTCTGTCGCAACGATTCGAAGGGAAGGTTTCCATGCGTGCATTGAAGCGGCTCTGGGCGGCGGCCATGCTGCTGTCGCTGGCGTTGGCGGGCTGCTCGCAAGAAAGCCCCATCAACAGCCCGTATCCGTCCGGCGCCGAAAGCCAGAACACGCTGTTTTCCGCCTTCGTCAAGCGCTCGCCGAAGTATCTGGACCCGGCCAGCTCTTATTCCGGCGACGAAACCCCTTATACGTACAACATCTATGAGACGCTGTACGGCTACCACTATCTGAAGCGGCCCTACGAACTGGTGCCGCGCGCGGCGGCGTCCATCGACCCGCCCGTCTACCTCGACGCGCAGGGCAACACGCTGCCCGCCGACACCCCGGGCGAGCAGATCGCGCAAAGCGTTTACGACATCAAGATCCGGCCCGGCGCGCGCTACGCGCCGCATCCGGCCTTCGCCCGCAAGACCGACGGCAGCTACGACTACTTTCCGCTGGCCGCAGGCGAACTGGACGACAAGTTCTACATTCCCGACTTCCCCCGCACCGGCACGCGCGAACTGACGGCCGACGATTACGTCTACGCCTTCCGTCGCCTGGTCAGCCCGCGCGTGGTGTCGCCAATTTCCAGCCTGATGACCGAGCATGTGGCCGGCCTGAAGGAATACGCCGACCGGCTGCGCCAGCGCGACCAGGCGCTGCGGCGGGACATGCCGGGCGGGGCCGGCGCGCCGCCTTGGCTGGACCTGCGCGAGGCCGACGGCTTCACGGGCGTGCAGGCGCTGGATCCGCACACGCTGCGCATCCGCGTCAACGGCAAGTATCCGCAGTTCAAGTACTGGCTGGCCATGACCTTCACCGCGCCGATTCCTTGGGAAGCCGACCGCTTCTACAGCCAGCCGGGCATGGGGGCGCACGACCTGTCGTTCAACACCTGGCCGGTGGGCACCGGTCCGTACATGCTGGTGGAGTCGCTGCAGAACCGCCGCCACGTGCTGGGCCGCAATCCCAATTTCCATGGCGAGCCCTATCCCTGCGAAGGCGAGCCCGGCGACGCGGCCGCCGGCCTGCTGGCCGACTGCGGCAAGCCCACGCCTTTCATCGACCGCGCGGAATTCAGCGTTGAAAAGGAAGCCATTCCGCTGACCGGCAAGTTCTTGCAGGGCTATTACGACGTGCCGCAGATCGAGCGCGGCGAGTATGGCGTGGCCATGCTGGTCGCGGCCGGCGACAGCCAGGACAAGGCGCGCCTGTACAGCGAGCATGGCATCAAGCTGCCGACGACCGTCGAAACCGCCAACTGGTACATGGGCTTCAACTGGCTGGACCCGGTGGTGGGCAAGGGCGACACGCCGGAACAGGAAGCAAAGAACCGCAAGCTGCGCCAGGCCATCAGCATCGCGTTCGACTGGGAAGAATACGTCGCCGTGTTCGAGAACAGCCAGGCCTCGGTGGCTTACGGTCCGGTGCCGCCGGGCGTGCTCGGCTACCGTGAACCGCCCGAAGGCGTGAACCCCGTGGTCTACGACCTGGTGGACGGCAAGCCCGTGCGCAAGTCCGTGGACGTGGCCCGCCGCCTGCTGGCCGAGGCCGGCTACCCCGATGGCCGCAACGCCAAGACGGGCGCGCCGCTGGTGCTCTATTACGACTCGATGCAGGGTGGCGGCTCCAATCCGCAGTTCGACTGGATGCGGCGCCAACTGGCCAAGATCGGCGTGCAGCTGGACGTGCGCGCCACCGACTACAACCGCTTCCAGGACAAGATGATGCGCGGGTCGGCGCAGATCTTCCTGTGGGGCTGGAACGCCGACTATCCCGACGCCGAGAACTTCCTGTTCCTGCTCTACGGCCCCAATGCCAAGGCCAAGGGCGGCGGCGAGAACGCGGCCAACTACGCCAGCCCCGAGTTCGACCGCCTCTTTGAGCAGATGAAGTTCCTGGACGACGGTCCCGAAAAGGCACAGCTCATCGCCAGGATGATTGCCATCGTGCAGCGCGACGCGCCTTGGATGTTCGGCTACTTCCCGATGTCGGGCGGCGCCTACCAGCAGTGGGTCGGCAACGCCAAGCCGACCCAGATGGTCCGCAACACGCTGCAGTACATGAAGATCGATGCCGGCCTTCGGCAGCAGAAGATCGACGAGTGGAACTATCCGCGGTGGTGGCCGATAGGCTTGTTCGCGCTGTTGCTGGCGCTGGCGATCTGGCCTTCGTATGTGGCGCTGAAGCGGCGCGAACGCCAGACGGCATTCACGCCGGCCCTGGGCAAGGAGCATCAATCATGATCGGCTACGTGATCCGCCGGTTGCTGTACGGCGTGCTGATCCTGATCGGCGTGAACCTCTTCACCTTCGTCCTGTTTTTCGCGGTCAACACGCCCGACGACATGGCGCGGCTGGCCATCGGCGGGCAGCGCGTCAATCAGGACGCGGTGGAAAAATGGAAGGCCGAGCGCGGCTACGACAAGCCGCTGTTCTTCAATGCCAAGGCGGAAGGCGCGGCCCAGCTGACCGACACAGTGTTCTATCAGCGTTCGGTGCCCTTGCTGGTCATGGACTTCGGCGCCTCCGACGGCGGCCGCGACATCGGCCGCGAGATCAAGACGCGCATGGGGCCTAGCCTGGCCCTGGCAGTGCCTACCTTTTTCCTGGGGCTGTTCGTCAGCATCGTTTTTTCGCTGACGCTGGTGTATTTCCGCGCCACCCGGCTCGACTTCTGGGGCGTGGTGGTCTGCGTGCTGCTGCTGTCCATATCCAGCCTGTTCTACATCATCGCCGGCCAATGGGTCTTCGCCAAGCTGCTGCGGCTGGTGCCGTTCTCGGGTTTTTCGGGCGGGCTGGACGTGGTCAAGTTCCTGGCGCTGCCGGTGCTGGTCGCAATCGTGTCGCGGCTGGGGCCGGAGGCGCGCTTCTACCGCACCCTGTTCCTGGAAGAGATCGGCAAGGACTATGTGCGCACCGCGCGCTCCAAGGGGCTGGCCGAACGCATCGTGCTGTTCCGCCACGTGCTGCGCAACGCCATGCTGCCCATCCTGACCAGCACGGTGGCGGCCTTGCCGCTGCTGTTCATGGGCAGCCTGATCGCGGAGTCCTTCTTCGGCATTCCGGGCCTGGGCAGCTACACCATCGACGCCATCAACGCGCAGGACTTCTCCATCGTGCGGGCCATGGTGTTCCTGGGCGCCGCGCTCTATATCGTGGGGCTGATCCTGGCCGACATTTCCTACACGCTGGCCGACCCCCGCGTCCGATTCGAGTAGCCGCCATGCCCATGTTCGTCTTTCTCTGGACCGATATCGCGCTTTGGCTCATGGTGCTGGGCGCGCTGGCCTATGTCTGGCACGTGCGCCGCAGCCCGAACCTGCGCGCAACCTGGGCGCGCGTGGCGCGCGACACGCCGGCCATGTGTTCGGCCGTGATTCTGGCCGCCTTCGTGGTGGTGGGCCTGCTGGACTCGGTGCATTACCGGCCGCTGCTGCCGCCGGCGCCGGGCGCCGCCGCCGACGCGCCGCCGGCCTATGCGCCCGCGGTGCGTTCGGCGCTGGACGGCCTGCTCACGGGGTCCGTGCTGACCAGGCCGGAAAAAACCTATTCCGAGCCCTTGGCGATACGGCAGTTCACCAAGGAAACCATGCTAGTCAATGACAAGCCGGTGCGCGACTTTCCCCGCCTGCGGGGCGCGGGCGTCCACCTGCAGGATCCCGACCGCGATCACCTGGGCGATGTAGGCAAGCGGGTCGGGCTGGGCCTGGCCGCGGGGCTGGCGGTGTCCGCCGCCGTGATCGGGCTGATGTACGCCGGCCTGGCCAGGCGGCGCGCGGCCCGGCTTGCCGCCGGGGATCCGCAGGGCGGGTATTCGGAAGTGCCCTGGCGCGCCATGGCCGTCACCTTCACGCTGCTGTGCCTGACCGCGGGCGCCTTGGCCGGCCTGTCCAGCGGGTATCACGCGCTGGGTACCGACCGCATCGGCAACGACGTCCTGTGGCAGGCGCTCAAGAGCATCCGCACCGCGCTGGTCATCGGCAGCCTCACCACCATTGCGATGCTGCCGCCGGCCATCGTCTTCGGCATCGCCGCCGGCTACTTCAAGGGCAAGGTCGACGACGGCATCCAGTATCTCTACACCACCATCACCTCGATTCCGGGCGTGCTGCTGGTGGCCGCCTGCGCGCTGATGATGCAGGTGTACATCGACAACCACGCGGATCTGTTCGACACTTCGGCCGCGCGCGCCGACCTGCGGCTGTTCCTGCTCTGCATGATCCTGGGCTTTACCGGCTGGGCCGGGCTGTGCCGACTGCTGCGCGCCGAAACCCTCAAGCTGCGCGAATTGGAATACGTGCAGGCGGCGCGGGCCTTCGGCGTGTCGCACTGGCGCATCATGACCCGCCATTTGCTGCCCAACGTGGCGCACCTGGTCCTGATCACCGTGGTGCTGGAATTCTCCGGCCTGGTCCTGTACGAGGCGGTGCTGTCCTATCTGGGCATAGGCGTGGATCCCAGCATGAATTCCTTCGGTTCCATGATCGACGGCGCGCGGCTGGAAATGTCCCGCGACCCCATGATCTGGTGGAACCTGATGACCGCATTCGTCTTTATGCTGGCGCTGGTGCTGGCGGCCAACCTGTTCGCCGACGCGGTGCGCGACGCCTTCGATCCGCGCACGCGGCGCTACAAGCCGGGCCGCATGGCGCGCTTCGGCCTGTTCGGCCGGGCGCCGCGCACGGCGCTGGCCACCGATACGCGCCAGTCCCGTCCGGGAGATGCCCCATGAGCCAGGCTCCTTTGCTCGACGTACATGGCCTGTACGTGGACATCGCCGGTGAAAGCGGCATGACGCATGCGGTCAAGCGCTTGCATCTGGCGATCTCCAGGCGGGAGACCTTCGCGCTGGTCGGCGAATCGGGTTGCGGCAAAAGCATGACGGCGCTGGCGCTGTTGCGCCTGCTGCCCGACGCCGGACGCATCGTGGGTGGGCAGATCGACCTGGACGGCGAAGACCTGAACCGTCTGCCGGAAAGCGCCATGCGCGGCGTGCGCGGCGGGCGCATCGGCATCATCTTCCAGGAGCCGTCCACCAGTCTGAATCCGGTCATGCGGGTGGGCGACCAGATCATCGAGACCCTGATTGCCCACACGCCCCTGCGCGGCGCCGCGGCGCGCGCCCGCGCCGTGGACTGGCTGCGGCGGGTAGGCATCCCCGAGCCCGAGCGGCGCATCGACGACTATCCCTTCCAGTTCTCGGGTGGGCAGAAGCAGCGCGTCATGATCGCCATTGCGCTGGCGGCCGAACCCGTCCTGCTGATCGCGGACGAGCCCACCACGGCGCTGGACGTCACGGTGCAGGCGCAGGTGCTGGACCTGCTGGCCGACATCCAGCGGGAAATGGGCATGGCGGTGCTGCTGATCACGCACGACCTCGCGGTGGTGAAGAACGTCGCCCATCACGTGGCGCTGATGCGCGGCGGCGAGATTGTTGAAAGCGCCGACGCCGAGGAGTTCTTCCGCGCGCCCAAGCACCCCTATGCGCGGCAGCTGTTCGAAGCGATTCCCACGTTTGAAAAGCGCGGCACGCCGTTGACCGAAAGCGGCCGCGAGGCCATGGCGCGCGACGACGCCCGCATGGCCGGGAGCCCCAAGACGCGCGACGCCGGCGTGGTGCTGGACGTGCAGGACCTGAAGGTCCATTACCCCGTGCGCAAGGGGCCGCTGCGCCGTATCGCGTCCTGGGTCAAGGCCGTGGACGGCGTGGCCTTTACGCTGAAGGCAGGTGAAACGCTGGCCCTGCTGGGCGAGTCCGGCTGCGGCAAGACCACCACGGGCAAGGCGCTGCTGCGCCTGATCGATGGCGCGCACGTATCGGGCCGCGCGATGCTGCAGGGGCACGATTTGTTGTCCGCGGACCGGCGCACGCTGCAGCGCCTGAGACAGGACATTCAGATCATCTTCCAGGACCCATATGCCTCGCTCGACCCGCGCATGCGCGTGGGCGACATCCTGGACGAAGGATTGGCCTCCCTGCGCGCCGGCATGGACAAAGAGTCGCGCCGCGCCCACGCCGCGCGGCTGATCGAGCGCGTGGGCCTGCCGTCCAATACCCTGGCGCGCTATCCGCACGAATTCTCCGGCGGCCAGCGCCAGCGGATCGCGATCGCGCGGGCGCTGGCGGTCGAACCCAAAGTGCTGATCTGCGATGAACCCACGTCGGCGCTGGACGTTTCCGTGCAGGCCCAGATCCTGGACCTGCTGCGCGAACTGCAGCACGAGCTCGGCATCGCCTATCTGTTCATCACGCACAACTTCGGCGTGGTCGAGTATCTGGCGGACCGCATCGCGGTCATGGACGCAGGCCGCATCATCGAATTGGGACCGGCCGACGCGGTGCTGCACCAGCCGCGTCAGGACATGACGCGCAGGCTGCTGGCCGCCGTGCCGCGCCTGCACTTCGGGCCGCCCGAGGCGGCCTGATCCGGTTGGAAGCGGCGGCGGGGGTGATGCTCCCGCCGCCGTTTTTCTACCCGGGCTGATGCGCGCTGCCTGCCTCCAGCCAGGCCTGAGTGTCGCGCTTCACGCCGCGGCCGCAACGCATCAGGAAGGCATGCACCGTTTCCAGCTCCGCGGTGTCATAGCCGCGCGCGGTCGTGGCGATGGCCTCGGCGATCCACCGCCGTTCCTGGGCCAGCGCCTGGCACTGCTCCTCGACCGGCCGGATCACGATCATCCGGCGATCCAGCGGGTGGCGGCCTCGCTGGACATAACCGGCGGCTTCCAGCCGGTTGATCAAGGCGGTCGCGCCGCCGGAGCTGATGCCCAGCAACTGGGCCAGATGTCCGGTGGGCAGGGCATCGAACTCCATGACCAGCTCCAGCGCCTTCAGGTCCACCGGGGGCATGCCCAGCTTTTCCGCCAGCGCCGACTGGCATGCCGCGTTGTAGGCGGCGAACTGCCGACCCAGCAGCAGGACGATCTCGTCCAGCATGCCGGACCGCCGGTTGCTTCCCGTTGATTCAGCCATGCCGGTCACATGCTCGTGGTGAAAGTAGGTCTGTTGTTGCAGCATGATGTGGATTCCTGGCGGTTGCGATGGATCACTTCTTCCCGGCCAGGCCGCCGAGCAGTCCGCCCAGCAGGCCGCCGTTGGCAGTCCCGCCAGACGATCCGCCCGCCGCCGCGCCGCCCGTCAGGCTGCCCGTCACGCCACCCAGCAGTCCGCCGAGCAGGCCGCCATTGGCTGCGGCGCCGCCCGTCGTGCCACCAGATCCTCCCGAGCTGGCGGGTGCCCCGGTAGAGGCTCCCGCACCGGCCCCGGCGCCGGCCGCGACGTTCACGCCTCCCACCAGCCCGCCCAACAGTCCGCCGCCGTTCGTCCCGGCCGAGGCGCCGGCGCCTGCCGCAGCGCCGCCGGCCGTGCCGCCCACCGCTCCCGTCACGCCGCCGAGCAGGCCCGTCACCGGAGCCAGCAGCCCGCCCGCGCCATTGGCGCCGCCGGCCGCACCGCCCACCGCTCCCGTCACGCCGCCCAGCAGGCCGGTCACCGGAGCCAACAGGCCGCCCGTGCCGTTGGCGCCGCCCGTCAATCCGCCCGTCACGCCGCCCAGGCCCAGGCCGCCGGTGAGAGAGGCCACCGCGCCCGTCGCGTTCGCCAGCGTCGAACCCAGGGGATTGGCGTTGCCCGGCGTGGCATGCAGCAGGCCGCCCGCGCTGGCGACCGCGCCGCCCAGCCCTTGCAGTACGCCGTTCAAGCCCGGCGTGCCACCCGGCAACGCGCCGCCCAGATTGGTGACCGTGCCGCCCAGGCTGCTCAACAGGCCGGCTACCGGCGCGCCCAGCTTGGTGGTATCGCCGACTTGCTGCGTCAGTCCGACGACCTTGCCGGCCAGTGGGCTGGCGGTCGGATCCAGCGCGCCGCCCACGCCGGCCAGCACGGGCTGCAAGCCCAGCGGCAGCACGTTGTCGACCGTCTTGCCGACGTTGCCGAGCGCAGGCTCAAGCAGCGGCGTGTTGGGGCCGCTGAGTACGCCCCCAGTCACGCCGCCGACTACCTGGGTGATCGGCTGCAGCAGCCCGCCCTGGCCCGACAGTGCCCCCGTCAAGGCGCCCACCGCGCCGGTGGCGTTGCCCAGCACGGTCGTCAGGGGATTCGGATTGTTGGCGTTCGCATTCAGCAGGCCGCCAGTGCTGGCCACGGTCTTGCCCAGGCCGTCCACCAGGCCGCCCACGCCCGCGCCCAGGCCCCCGGGCAGTCCCGATCCTTTGACGCTGGTGCCCAGGTCGCTGACCAGGCCGCCTACCTGCCTGACGACGCCGTCGGTGGGTTGTCCCAAACCGGTAGTCGCGCCGATCTGCTGAGTCAGTCCGACCACGGTGTCGGCTACCGGCTTGATCGTGGGATCCAGCGCCTTGCCCACGCCGGCCAAGGTCGAGTCCAGGTTCAGGGGCAGGGTGTTGTCGAGCGCCGCGCCGGTATTGCCCAGCGTGGTTTCCAGCAGGCCGCTCACGCGCGGCGGATTGGTGCCGCCGCCAGGGTCGGTGCCGCCACCGGGGTTGGTGCCGCCGCCGGGATTGGTGCCGCCACCAGGGTTGGTTCCACCGCCGGGGTTGGTACCGCCACCGGGATTGGTACCGCCACCGGGATTGGTACCGCCACCGGGATTGGTACCGCCGCCAGGGTTGAGGCCGCCGCCAGGATCAAGGCCGCCACCACCGGGGTTGGTCGGGATGTCGGTCCCGGGCAGTCCCGCGGTTTTCTTCCCGCCGCCACCGCCGCCGCAGGCGGCCAGGGCGCTTACCAATGCGGTGGCCAGGATGGTGGCGGTCAGGACGCGTTGCAGGCGGCGCGTGTCGGAATGGGTATGCATGGCGAACTCCTTTGGTTGGAAGAGTCAGGCGTCGAAACAACCCGATACGCTTCCTCATGCACAAATCGTGCCAAGATTTTTCGCCATGCCCGCAAAGCGGTATTTGCGGCAATTTTCGGTGAATTAAATCGCCTTGTTATCAATGGGATAGGAATGAAAACAAGGGTTTTCCTTAAATCTGGAAAATCCTCATTTTTGCGATCGCCCGGAGCCTGCGATTGTTACGGAAAGCCGCCCATCCGACGTAACGTTACGGCGGACGTTACGTAACGCCGGCAGCGCCGCCCAAGAAAAAACGCCCGTCGTAACGGGCGTTCATCGATCTGCCGGCCGCCTCGTCCCGAGCGGCTAGAACGCGTCGTAGAACAGGGAATAGTTGGCGTTGAAACGCACGTTCCGGTCGTCGTTGACCGTGGCCGATCCCACCGGTTTGGCTACGTTGAAATCGAACAGGTAGTACTTGTCGTCGGTAAAGCGCAAGCCCAGGGCCACGGAGGACAGGTGCCGCTGATTCAGGGTCTGCAGGTCCTTGTTGTTGTACCAAGTGCGCGCGTAGTCGACCAGGGCGTAAGGCTGCACGCTGGAAAGGTATTCCCAGCCCACGCCGAAGCGGCGATTGATTTCCGCCGACACGCCCACGCCCTTGTCGCCGCTTTGTTCGCCCTGCGGATAGCCCATGGCGTAGCGCCAACTGCCGTACGAGACCTGTTCGGAAGAAGGCAGGATGTTGCTGGAGTACTGTGCCGCGCCAGAGAAAACCAGGCCGATCTGGGCGGGCAGCACAAAGGTCTGCCTGGCGTTCAGGTTGTAGCGGGTGAAATCCAGGTCCAGCAGCGGGGTGGCCGAGTAGCCATAGTTGGTCGCGATGTCCTTTTTCGCGCCTGCGGCGTCAAACCCCTTGGCCACGCTCAGCGTGACGTCGGTGGCCTTGGTCTCGGACACCTGGATGTAGCGCATCTCGGCGGTCGCCGCGCGTACCTGCGCATCCTGTTGCAGCCAGCGGTCGGTGTTGCGGGCCTCGTAGCGGTCCTTGGAATTGGCTGCGTAGACGCCCAGGGTCCCCGTCAGCGAGCGGGTGTTGTTCAACAGGAACGGATAGCTCACGCCGACGCCGATGCGGTCGTTCTTCACGCGGCGCTCGAAGCCCAACATTTCGATGGCGTCGTCCTGGGGCCGCGCGTCGTAGTGATAGCCATCGATCTTGACGGCCAGGCCGTCCGCCCCGATCGGCACGCGGATCTCGCCCGACACGTACTTCACATCATCGGTATTGAAGGGCACCGAGGCGGTCAGCTTCACTTGCTCGCCCAGAGGCGTGAGGCTGTTGGTCGCGAGATTCACGATGGGCTGCATGCCGGTACCCAGGTCCGCGATGCCGCCGTTCAGGCTGACGGGCTGGCGGCTGGCCGCCAGCACCAGTTCAGTGGCGCCATCGGCGCGACGGGGCAGGTCCAGGCTCGGCGTGAATTTGACGCCCGGCACGGTACGCATCAGGTTCAGTTGGCGTTCCAGCGTGGCCTGCTTGAGCGGCCTTTCCTCCTGCATGGGCGCGGCCAGCGCTTCCAGTCTGTCCTGCGCGTTGCCGATATCGCCTTCGATCCGCACGTTGGCGATGTAGCCCTCGACCACCGTCACCACCACCAGGCCATTGGCGAAGGTCTGATTCTGCAGCAGCGCGAACGACAGGGGAAAGCCTTTGTCGCGGTAGAGCTGGGTGATCTTGTCGACTTCCTGGACAAGTTCGCCCAGGCTGATTTCCTTGCCCGCAAGCGGGGTGAGCAGCCCGGACACTTCCTCGAACGGGATGGCGCGCACGCCGCTGACGTCGAAATTGCGCGGCACGATGCGCTGCGCCAGGCGAGCCTGCAAGGCCAGCTGTTCCGGCGTGGCGGTCTGGACGTAGGGCGGAGGCTGCGTCGCCGAGGGCGGACGCTCAATGCGCGGCATGGCGTCCACCGGATTGCCGCGTAGCGGACCTTCGGCCCGGGCCTGAGTGCCGGCTGCCACCATGCACAAGAGGGCGAGACAAAGCGGACTCGCCGGGGATCTGCTGCTCTTGCCTTTTTCGTCTCTCATTTCCGCTGGCGCTTCTGAACGGATACCCGGACCCGATCGAGTATTGGATTGAAAAGGGTAGCAACAGTGTTAAGACAAAGTTGCAGTTAGCGGTGGACGTATGGTGCCAGTATTTCTGGTTGAATGACAATTCATTTCAAATTCCGCCTCCGTAAAGTGGCTGCATTTACATTATTTCGGAATATTCTTTTGTTGCGTAATATATTTTCAGGCAAAGATAAGCGAGCTTTGGCGGTTTTTATTAATGTTTTCGAAAACTTAGGTCCATCCGTTACACATCTTCTGTCGCAATATCGCGAAATTCAGTGAAAACCCTGATGTGTATGATTTGGCAATATATAAACTAAAGATACGTATCAAAAATACGCAAAATGTGTGGACCCGCCCGGAGGCGAAGATGGCTGGGGATTACCGCAAGAAGCACTGCAACAGCTTGCCGGCCGCGCGCTGCCGCAGCCGCTTGCCACACCGGGAGCGCACATGAGCCCGGGTGATGTCGTTCCGCTCTCCTTCAATGGCAGTCTGGTGGCGCTTTCATTCCTGATTGCGGCGTTGGGTTCGTATGTGGCCCTGTTGGCCGCCGCGGGTATCCGCGCGGAAACCCAGGATGGTGAAATCCGCATCGGCTATATCGTCATCGGCGCGGTGGCGATGGGCGGCGTGGGTATCTGGAGCATGCATTTCATCGGCATGCTGGCGCAGAACCTGCCTTTTGAAGTTGGTTACCAGGTCGGCCTGACGATACTCAGTTTCATGGTTGCGGCCGGGTTTTCCGGTTGGGCATTCTGGTATGTCGGCCGCGACCGATTCACTTTCCTGCGCTGCCTGGTAGGGGGCTGCGCCGCGGGGTTCGGCGTCGCTTCCATGCATTATGTGGGCATGAGCGCCGCGCGCATGCCGGCGGTATTGCTCTGGAATCTGCCGCTGGTGGTTTTGTCGGTGTTGATCGCCGTCGTCGCGGCCACTGCCGCGCTCTGGCTTGCCTTCAATACCCAGAATGAACGCCAGCGCATCGGCGCGGCCATTTTGATGGCCGTCGCGGTCTGCGGCATGCATTACACCGGCGCGGCGGCGGGCGCGGTCATCTGCACGACCACGAACGACGCCATCGGCCTGCATATCGGCGGCGCCATGCTGCCATACGTCGCCTTCGTGCTGTCCGCGGTCACCTTGCTCCTCATGCGCTGGCATTTGCAGCGCGCCTCCGAACGCTTTCGCGCGCGCACGGCGCAGCGCATCGACTCGATCATTGAATCGGCCCCTGGCGTGGTTGCGGACAGATTGCCCGGAACCACGCCGGGGCCGGGTTAGCTGGACCCTGGACGCGCGCCGCGGCAATGAGCGCGGCGCGTGGGCGGTTCCAGGCTTTAGGGGGCTGGCTCTGCTGCTTGAAGAACAGCCCCGGTCATCAATCGAGACCCATGGAGCTCGACATGAAAGCAACACTTGCGCAGTTCTGGAATGACGAAGACGGCATCACGGCCCTGGAGTACGGGCTGATCGCGGGAATGGTGGCGGTAGCCCTCATCGTCGCGGTGGGGGCATTTACCGGGTCCTTGAAAGGCATGTTCGAGGAACTGGGCACCAAGCTGGACAACGCCAAGACCGGTACCGGCACCACGCCTCCCGCAGGCGGCGGCTAAGCCGCGAACCTGTTCGCGTCGTGGCGGCAGTGTGTCGCTAGCCGCCGCGGCGCGTACCCGCAACATGGCATCACTTGATTGAAGGAGTCCGCGTCAGTCCCGACGCGTCCATCGTTGAAGTCGTTTTCTTGAAGGTCTTGCCTTGTATCCAGGGGAAGTGCTGTGGTGGCTGTTGTTTGCATGCTGGATTGTGGCGCTGATCCACGCCGATCTGCGCTATCGCCGCGTCCCCAACCGGCTGGTCGTCGCGGGACTCGCGGGCCAATTGCTATGGCTGCTGGCGGCCTGGCTGGCGCCGGGCTGGGCCTATCCGCCGCGCTGGTCGGGATGGTTGATGGCGCTGGCCGGATTTCTGGTCGCGCTACCCTTTGTGCCGCTCTGGGGCAGGCGCCTGATGGGCGCGGGCGATATCAAGGCCATCGCGGTGCTCGGCCTGTTGCTGGGCTTCGCGCCGCTGATGATGACGCTGGCGCTGGCCAGCGTGCTGGCCGGCCTGCATGGGCTGCTGTACCTGGCGGTGTCGCGGGTCTGGGCGCTGAGCAACCGCGCGCGCCAGATTCCGTATGCCGCCTATCTGGGCCTGGCCGCATTCAGCGCGGTTCTTATTCCGTGGAGTTCGCCCTGGTATTCGTGGTGTTCTTCCTGGTGTTTTACGGGATCCTGACGTACTCCCTGGTGGTCGCCGCGCAGCATTCCGTGACGCTGGCCGCGCAGGACGGCGCGCGCAAGGTCTTGCAGTGGCAGGCCGGTACCGCGTCGCTGACGGCGCGGGCCAATGCCGGACGCGATTCGGCGCTGTACCAGGCGGAGTGGATCAGCACCCTGTCCGCGGCGCCGGTGCAGGTGGCGGTCTGCGGCAGCGCGGGCGCGCTGAGCAGCGCGGCCGGCGGCGCCTGCAGCGGTTTGCCGTTGGCGCAGGACCAGATCGAAGTCAACGTGTCCTATGCGTATGGCGCCCATCCGCTCATTCCGTCGGTGCCGCTGTTGCAGGCGGCGCTGATGCCGGCCTCCAGTGTGCTGAGCGCGCGCGCGACCGTGCATCTGGGCAATGCCCTGGGCGGGGGAGGCTGAGATGCGAGCCTATGCGCAACGCCTCGGGAGCGCCCCACGCAAACGCCAGCGCGGCATTGCGGCGCTGGAGTTTTCGCTGACGCTCACTCTGCTGTTGCTCTTCATTTGCGGCGTGGTCGGGTTCGGCGCGCTGTTCTGGATGCAACAGCAACTGGCTGCGGCCGCCGCGGATGGCGCGCGCGCCGCTGTCTACGCCCGATTCAACGGCCAGGCCGATGTGCCGGCAGCGGCGTGTTTCGCTGCGATGGGCTCGTTCTCCGCCGGTTCGGCGGTGCTGTGCAGCGCCACGCGCGCGCCCTGCGCCTGGACCGGGGCGGGCGGCAGGCAGGCCGATTGCGCCACCGTCGCCATGACCTACAACACCCAGTCCTGGCCGCTGCTGGAGACCGTGCGCGGGCTGATCACCGCCTTGCCGGGCGCGAACCGGAACTGGATCCCGGGTAGGTTGCAATCGCAGGCCGTTGTGCAGATATCGCAGGGGGCGCCATGAGCAGTCTGAGCAAGATCGTCGCGGGTATATTGCTGGTGGCCGGACTGGTGCTGGCCTTCGTGGCCTGGCGCCTGGCGTCGGCGCCCGCCAGTCCTCCGGCCAGCCTGGCTCCCGCGCCGGTCGCGACGGCGCCGGCGGAACCGCTCAAGCTCCATCCGGTGGTGGTGGCCCGGCAACCGATTCCCGCAGGTTCGCGCATCGACAGCGCAAGCATGCTGACGGTGGCCCAGTGGCAGGTCGCGCTGTCCGGCGGCTTTGCCGACATCGCGCCGCTGGAAGGCGCGGTGGCGAAAGTCGACATCGCCGCGGGCGATCCGATCGTGCCCAGCCTGCTGACGCAAGGTTTGGCACGCCAGCTCAAGCCGGGCGAACGCGCCGTCGCCATCGCGGTGGACGAAGTGATAGGCGGCGGCAACCGCATCGTCCCCGGCGACATGGTGGACGTGTTCTTCATGATCGAAAAAAGCGCCGAAGTGGCGGTAGGCCAGGCCCGCCTGTTGCAGTCCCAGGTGCGGGTGCTGGCCTACGGCAGAGCCTCGGTGGAAGGGCCGGACGAAAAGTCGGCCCTGCAGCAGGGCGGTCCGGGCCAGCCGGCGCGCACCGCGGTGCTGGCCGTGCCGGTCGACCGGGTCAACGAACTGATGCTGGCCAGCCGCGCGGGACGCCTGCAGCTGGCGCTGCGCCCGGTGGGCGACGACAGCATGCCGGACGCGCAATTGTTCGCCCAACGCGGCACGGTGTTGCCGGTCCGCGCCGATTTGACGGCCGCGCAGCGCGAGTCGCTGCAGTCGGGCCCCAACCGCGCCTACGCCGGCGAGAGCCTGGTGCAACTGGACGGCACCACGTCCGCGGCGCTGGCGCCTGCCGCCCGCGCCGCGAGCCGGCCCCAGGGTTCCGGCGGCGGCCGGACGGTGGAAATCATCCGAGGAGATAAATCCGAGCGCGTGCGCTATTGAACGGGGCTGCGGGCGGACCAGGCGCTGGCCGCAGCCGGACTCTTTCCATCATCAGGTCCTGCACATGAAGAAACATCAGCGCACCACCATGATCTGCCTCCTGTCGGCCGCGGCAGCGATGACACTGGGGGGCCTCAGCCTGGCACAGACCGCGGCGCCGGCGGCTGGCGCGAATGCGCCGGTCCGCGACATCTCGATGGCGGTGAAGGGGCAGCAGAGCCTCGTGCTGGATGGCGGCGCGCCCGCGCGCATCGCCATCGGCGACCCCGACGTGGCGGACGTGAAGGTCTTGCCCGCCACCGGCAAGCGCGCGGCCTCCGTGCTGCTCTACGGCAAGAAGCCCGGCACCACGCAATTGCAGATCTGGACCGGCAACAACGCCGCGCCGCAGATATGGAACGTCCGCGTCGGCGGCAGCGTGCAGGGCGTGCTGGCGAGCCGCGGCCTGGGCGGCGGCGCCAACGTCGACATCGCCGACGGCCACGCCGTCGTCTCGGGCCATGCCGAGTCGCAGCTGGGGCAGATCGCATCGGCCACCATGGCGGCGTCCGCCGTGGGCGGGGAAAAGAACGTGGTGGACATGTCGACCGCGGGCACCGGCGGCGTGGTGCAGGTTGAGGTGAAGGTCGTGGAAGTGTCGCGTTCGGTGATGAAGGCGGCCGGCATCAGCTTCACGGCCAGCAACGGCCCCTGGAGCGGCGGCAGCTCCACCATGCCTGCCAGCCTGGGAGGCGCGCTGGCGTCCGGTTTTTCGCTGTTCTATGACTCCAACAACTTCTCGGCGCGGCTGCGCCTGCTGCAGACCAACGGCATGGCGCGCGTCCTGGCCGAGCCGACCCTGGTGGCCTTGACGGGGCAGAGCGCAAGCTTCCTGGCCGGCGGCGAATTGCCGATTCCGCAGGCGGGCGGCCTGGGGACGGTCAACGTGACCTTCAAGCCATTCGGCATCGGCCTGACCGTGACGCCCACCGTGCTGTCGCGCGACCGCATTTCGCTGAAGGTGGCGCCAGAGGCCAGCGAGCTGGATTACACCAACGGCATCGCCATCAACACCAGCGCGGACACCAGCACCATCATCCCGGCCTTGCGCACGCGCCGCGCCGACACCACGGTGGAACTGGGCGATGGCGAAAGCTTCGTGATCAGCGGCCTGGTGTCGCGCCAGACCAAGGCCATGGTCAACAAGGTGCCCATGCTGGGCGACCTGCCCATCATCGGCTCCTTCTTCCGCAGCGTCGATTACTCCCAGGAGGATACCGAGCTGGTCATCGTCGTGACGCCGCGCCTGGTGCGCCCCATCGCGCGCGGCGTGGCCCTGCCGCTGCCGGGAGCGAAGCAGGAGCAGACGGATACGGCATTCAACGCTTGGGGCTATTACCTGACCGGCCCGATGGGCGGCCAGCAGATGCCGGGCTTTTCACGGTGAGCAATATGAAGACACATGCCAGCGAATGGGTGGGCCTGCAAAACGGCACGCGGTTCCTGTTCTGCTCCCAAGGCAACGCGGTCGCCGCGCAGCTGGGGCAGGCTCTGGGCGACCTGGGGATGCTGACCCAGGAATCGCCGCGCATCGAAGAATTGGCGCGGCGCCTGACGGAGATCGCGCCGCAGGTGGTGTTCCTGGATTTCACCCTGAGCGACGAGGAACCCGGCAAGCTGTTCAAGTCCGCCGAACTGGCGCGCTTGCTGGCGCGCATTGCGCCGACGGTGCCGCGCGTGGCGGTCGGCTTCCTGAGCCAGCCGGAGGGGGCGATCGCCGCCTTGCGGGCGGGCGTCAGCGATTTCGTCGACCCCTCGGTGGCGCCGCAGGAGATCAAGGAAGTAGTGCTGCGCCTGCTCGACCGGCCGTCGGGCGGCCGCATGGACGGCACGCGCCGCAGCGTCGTGTTGCTGGGTGCGCGTCCCGGCGTGGGCACCAGCACCCTGGCGGTGCATCTGGCGGGCATGCTGCAGGACCGCCTGGCGCTTGCGCACGGCCAGCGCGCCGCCTCCGGCGCCAAGGCGCCCAAGCCTGCCGGCGAACCGCTACCCCTGTCCAGCCGGGTTGCGCTGATGGACCTGGGCTGGCCCGTCGGCGACTGCCAGCTCTACCTGAACATAGGCGGCGACTTCGACTTCGCCGAGGCTGCGCGCAATTTGCGCCGTCTCGATTCCACGTTGCTGGGATCCGCCATGGCGCACACGGCCAATGGCCTGAGCGTGCTGTCGCTGCCGCGCGACCTGGGCCAGATGCGCGACGTGTCGCAGTCGGATTCGCTGCTGGTATTCGAACGCATGCGCCAGCATTTCTCGGTCGTGGTGGCCGATTCGGGCGGTTTCACCAATCCCGAGTTCGTGTCGGGCCTGGCGCGCGCCTCGCAGCTCAACTGGATCGTGACCGATCAGAGCGTGGGCGCGCTGGTGTCGCTGGCCGGCCTGCTGCAGGAGCTGGAGCAGCTGCACGTGGAGCGGCGCAGCCTGGGCCTGATCGTCAACCGCTATGACGAGCGCTACGGCATGACCGCGCAGCAGATCGCCGAACGCTTCCAGCTGGAACTGGTGGGCACGCTGCCGGACCGCACGCTGCCTCTGATGGTGTGCACGAACCGCGGGCATTTGTTGCACGAAGAGGCCGAACGCGATGTCTATGTGCGCGCGGTGCAGACGCTGGCGGAACGCCTCTGCACGGAGGAGAACACGCCCGGCGGGCGGGCAGGCTGGCTGGCCACCTGGCTGCCCGGCGTGCACCGCCGCATGGTGGTCGGTTGACGGACAGACAGACGGACGGTAACGGGACCCGACATGATCATGACAGCGACGATAGAGTTCGGCGGCGACGGCGATAAAGGCTTTGTGGCGTCGGACCGCTACCAGGAAGTGAAGACGGCGGCCTACGAGCACCTGCTGTCCCGCATCGAAGAGCTGGGCGCGGAGTTCGGCCGCTGGGCCAGGTCGGCGATCCAGGAGTTCGTGGACATCGAGGTCGCGAGCTTCGTGCGCCTGCGCCGGGTGCCCATCAATGAAGGCGAAATGCGCGCCATCGCCGAGGCGCTGACCAAGGAACTGGCCGGCCTGGGCCCCCTGGAGGACCTGCTGGCGGACCCGGCCGTGGAAGACATCCTGATCAACGGCTACGACAACGTTTTCGTCTCGCGCCGCGGCGTGCTGGCCCGCGAGACGCTGCGCTTCACCGACAACCAGCACGTGCTGCGCATCGTGCGCCGCATCCTGGCCCCGATCGGCCGCCGGTTGGACGAATCCAGCCCCATGGTGGATGCGCGCCTGCCCGACGGCGGCCGCCTGAACGTGGTGATCGAGCCGCTGGCGGTGGACGGCCCCATGGTGTCGATCCGCAAGTTCCGGCAGGACCCGCTCAAGCCGGCCGACCTGCTGACCCTGGGCAGCTTCGACGAAGAGATCTACCGCTTACTGAATGAAGCGGTGAACAACCGCTGCAACATACTGGTGTCCGGCGGCACCAGCTCGGGCAAGACTTCGCTGCTGAACGCGCTGGCGTTCTTCATCCCCGAAACGGAACGCGTGGTCACGGTGGAAGACACCGCGGAGCTGTCGCTCAACCATCCTCACGTGGTGCGGCTGGAATCGCGCCAGGGGGGCTTTGACGGCAGCGGCGCGGTCAGCATCCGCGAGCTGATCCGCAACAGCCTGCGCATGCGGCCGGATCGCGTGGTGGTGGGCGAAGTGCGCGGCGCCGAGGTCATGGACATGCTGCAGGCCATGAACACCGGGCATGAGGGTTCGATGGCGACGATCCACGCCAACTCTCCGCGCGAATGCCTGTACCGGATCGAGATGCTGGCCGGATTCGCTGGATTCCAGGGCAGCGAGGACAGCCTGCGCAGGCAGATCGCCAGCGCGCTGGACTTCATTGTGCAGATCGGGCGCCTGTCCAACGGCAAGCGCCGGGTGTTGTCGGTGACCGAGATCACGGGCATGGGCGACAACGTGATCTCCACGCAAGAGCTCTATCGCCACGAATCCTATGCGGCGCCGGACGGCGAGGAGAAGGACCGCTGGACCTGGCTGGGCATCCACCCCCATACGCCCAAACTGGCAAAAATGCGCAACGAAGCGCGCGCCAACGACAACCCGCCGGACGACCGCGATGGCGGGGGCGGCGGATTCTGGAGCAGGAGGCGCTGATGCTGGAAGCCCTGGTGCTTGCGATCCTGGCGGCGGTGCTGGCGATCGGCGCGGTGCTGCTGTGGCGCCATGCTGGCCGCAGCGCGCGCCGGGCGGCCAGCTCCGCCTTTTTGGAAAGCCAACTGCAGCGGGGCCGGGACGAGGCCAGCGCCGATGCGCCCTTTGCCGAGAGCTCGCGCGAATTCCGCAGCGGCTTTTCCGGCTGGGACCGCTTGCTGCGCCTGGCCGGACTGCGGCAAAGCGTCGGCCTGTATTTGCGCATCGCGCTTCCTGTCGTTGCCGGCGCAGCGCTGGCCTGGGTTTTGCTGGGCCCGCTGTCGGGAGCGGTGACTTTGCTGCTGCTGGCCGTGTTTGCCTACTTCCTGCTGTGGCTGCGGGCCGACAAACGCCAGCGGCGCATGATCTCGCAGCTGCCCGCGTTCCTGGACAACATCGTGCGCCTGCTCACCATCGGCAACAGCATGGGCGCGGCGTTCCAGACTGCCGCGGCCGCCACCGACGAACCCTTGCGCGAGGTGGTGGAAACAGCGTCCAGCCTGAGCCGCTCCAAGGAGCTGGACGCGGCGCTGGCGCAAGTATCGCGTCTGTACGGGCTGAAGGAGCTGTACATGGTCGCGGCGGTGGTGTCGCTGGCCATGCGCTTCGGCGGCCGCAGCGACCAGGTGCTGGAACGCATGGCGGCCTTCATGCGCGACGTGGCCCAGGCGCGCAACGAATTGACCGCGAGTTCGGCCGAGGTCCGGCTGTCCGCCTGGATCCTGGCCTTGCTGCCCGTGGGCATCGCGGGCTTCATCATCGTTGCGAACAACAACCTGTTCATGGGCCTGTGGCAAGACCCGCAGGGCTTCAGGATGCTGCTCACCGCCGTGTGCCTGCAGGTCGGCGGCTGCTATTGGCTGTATCGCATGGCCAAGGCCATTTGAAGGGAGCGCCGCATGGACACCCTGCAATCCTGGAATGCAAGCACCGTGCTGGCGATGGCGCTGATGCTGGTGGCTGCCGGCCTGGTGGTGTTGGGCCTGGGAATGGCGCGGCGCCTGCGCAGCCAGGGCCGCAGCCGTCAGGTGGTGGATCAGGCGCTGGCCGCGCGCGAGGGTGGCGCGGCCTCGGCGCCCCAGCGCGGCGAAGGCGGGCCGGGGCGGCTGGCGGCGGCAGCGCGGGCGGCCGACACCTTCGGCAAACGCCTGAGCGAAGGCCGGCTGGCCGACGCGCTGTTGGCTTCCGAGGACCGCAAGCTGGTGGACATGGCGGGCTATGCCAATCCTGGCACCGCGCGTTCGCGTTTCGTGCTGATCCGGGTCGGCCTGGCGATCCTGCTGCCGGTGGCGGCGGTCACGCTGGACTTGAGCAAGCACCTTCCCGACATGCCGATGGGCGCATTGGTCGCGGGTTTTCTCGGCTTCGCGATCGGCTACATGCTGCCCAAATGGATCGTGCAGCGGCGCCTGGCGCGCCGCCGCAGGCAGGCGGCCGACGAGCTGCCCCTGCTGATCGATCTGCTGCGCCTGTTGCAGGGCGTGGGCCTGTCGATCGACCAGAGCCTGCAGGTGCTGGTCAAGGAGTTCGGCCAGGTGCTGCCGGTGCTGGCGTTTGAATTGCGCCTGGCCTCCGAACTGTATGTGCGCGGCCGCACGCGCGAGCAATCGCTGGCCAGGCTGGCCGCGGGCTTCGACAACGACGACCTGTCCGCCATCTGCCGCCTGATCGCGCAGGTCGACCAGCACGGCGGCGCGGTGCAGGAGCCCTTGAACCGCTTCGGCGAACGCCTGCGGGACAAGCGGCGCCTGGAACTGAAGGAGAAGGTGGGCAAGACCACGGTCAAGATGACCGGGGTCATGATCGTGACGCTGCTGCCCGCGCTGTTGATCGTGACGGGCGGGGCGGGGTTTATCGCGGTATTGCGCGGCTTGTCGCGCATGGGGGGAATGTAATGAACGGCGGAATGGAAAGCAGGTCGCGCGCATGGCGTTGCGCGCTGGCGGCCACGGTGCTGGCTGCGGGCGCGGGCTTGAGTGGATGCAAGACCAACAACGCGGAATCCGCCTGGCAGCTGATCCAGCAACAGCAGCAGGAACAGGCCTTGATGCGTCAGAAGGAAGACGAGGCCCAGAGCAAGAGCCGGCCCAAGGAACCAGAGATGATGCTGTCCATGATCGTCGAGGCGCAGCGCCAGGAGCGCTATTACGCGTCGCTCGCGTACATCGATGGCTATCAGCAGAAGTACGGCAACGACGCGCGGGTGGCGGTGCTGCGCGCCGAGGCGCTGCGCCAGACCGGACAGGCGGCGCAGAGTGAGCAGGCCTACCGCGCGCTGACCGCCACCGACCAGGCCGCCGAGGGCTGGCATGGCCTGGGCTTGATCGCCGGTTCGCGCGGGCAGTTCGACCAGGCGGCCGACTACTTTTCGCGCGCGGCCAGGTTGGCGCCCATGGACGCTCGGATCCTGGGCGACCTGGGCTACGCGCGCCTGCGGGCGGGCGATCCGGCGGGCGCGCGCGTGCCCCTGGGGCAGGCGGCTGAATTGACGCCGGAAAGCGGCAAGGTGCTGGCGAACCTGGCGGTGCTGCTGCTGGTCGAGGGCGATCCGCTCAAGGCGCAGCGTCTGATGGAGCGGGCGCAACTGAGCGAGGAAGCGCGCGGCCAGGTGCTGCGACTGGCCGCCGAGATCCGCGGCCAACTGGCCCCGGTGCCGGGCGCGTCCTACGCGCCGGCGACCAGGGTGTCCAGCGGCGGGCAGACGGTCATGCCGATGATGAGCCCTTTGATGGAAGGGCTGGGCAACGGCCCCATCGTGCGCTAACCCTGTCTTGAGGAAGACTGCCATGTCTCATTCGACCCAGCACGCATTGTTCATCCTGGTCTGCGCCCTGGGGGCGCTGGCGCCTTCCGCCGGCCATGCGCAATCCAATGCGCCGCTGACGGGCAGCATGTCGGGCGCTCCGAGCGGCGCGCCCGCGCCGGCGTCTGCGTCTGCGCCTGCGCCTGCGCCCGCATCGACCCCCGCAGCCGCCATGCCCGACCGGCCGGTGGTGCAGCAGATGCAGACTCCGCTGCCGCAAGCGCCGGCCGCCGCGCCCGCGGCGCAGGAGGGTTTCGGCGATGTGACGCGCGGCCTGTTGGCGGCGCAGGCCGACGGCCGGCGCGCCGGTAATGCCTTGCCCGTGCTGGGGCCGGTCTCCACGGCGGCCTGGAACCGCTATCTGGAAAGCTTCAAGCGTCCGATTCCAGAGTGGTTCGACCGGAATGTGGAGATCCCCAACGTCCAGTGAATCCAGGGAACCTGTTTCTCCGCCGCCTGCGGAAACGGAGTCGCAATAGCATGTCGGCCGGCCGTCCACATCCTTCCTCGCCGCCGCGGCAACGCGGCAGCATGACCGTCGCCGTGGTCTTCGCGGTGCTGGTGGGAGTGGTGTTGCTGGGCGTGCTGCAGCTCGCCTACGGCTACTACATGAAGCGCGAGATGCAGAAGGCGGCGGACCTGGCGGCGCTGTCGGCCGTGCAGGTCCTGAACCTGGGCTCCAGCGCGGATTGCGCTCGGGCCGCCGCCGCGGGCAAAGCCTCGGCCCTGGCCAATGTGCCGAACATCCTCGACTTGTTCACGGCCGCGGATTTCACGGTGGAATGCAAGGTGTGGGATCCGACGCGCTCCGACGCGTCCGGCATGCATGTCTTCGACGCGGCGGGCGGCCAGGCCTATAACGCGGTGCGGGTTGCGGTGCGCAAGCAGCTGGCCAATCTGATCCCCGGCGTGGGTGGGGTCACGGCGTCGGTCGCGGCGGTGGCCACCAACACGCAGCCGGTGGCCACCTTCACGGTGGGATCGCGGCTGCTGCGGCTGGAGCGGGGCGGTCTGCTGTCGCAATTGCTGGCCACGGCGGGGGCGTCGCCCACGCAACTGGATGTGCTGGACGCCGCCGGCCTGGCCAATGTCGGCATCACCCCGGCCGGCCTGCTGGAAGCGCTGGGCCTGCCGCTGTCGGTGGCGGCCGGCGTGGGCACGCCCGAGCAATTGGCGGCCTTAAGCAACCTCACCCTGGGTCAGCTCTTGCGCGCCACGCTGAGCGTCATCGACAAGCAGCGAACCGCCAACGCCGATGTCGGGCTGCTGAGCGCAGCCATCAACACGGTGTTGGACCTGATGCCGCTCAACCTGCCCGTGAAGCTGTTCGGAGACGGCGGCGTGCTGAATCTGGACGTGGTGGGCGGCGACCCCAGCGCCGCCTTGCAGGCCAAGGTCAATGCGCTCAACATCCTGGAAACCGGCCTGGCCATCGCCAACGGCAGCAACCTGATCAATCTGGGGCTGAGCGTGCCGCTGCTGGGCCTGGACGCGCGGGTACGCATCGTCGAGCCGCCTGCGGTGGCGGTAGGCGGCGTAGGCGTGCAGGCCGTCAGCGCCGGCATTCGCGTGTATCTGCGCGTCAACACCAGCACCATCCCGCTGGTGGGGCCTTTGCTGGCCAACACCCTGAACACCAAGGTGGACCTGCCCATCATCATCGACGTGGCGCAATCCACGGGCACGCTGCGCAAGCTGTGCGAAGCGCCGCTGGCCGAAAACCAGGCGATGATCGACGTGACCTCGGCCGCGGCCAGCGTCTGCCTGGGACGTTTCCCGGGCATGGAGTCCAACACCGACACCAAATCCGCCAATTTCCAGTCACTCACCAACCGCTGCGAGCCCAGCGCATTCGGCTCCGTTGGCCGCTACCAGGTCTTGAACGTGCTGGGCATACTGCCGCTCACTGCCAGGGTTGCGCTGCCGGTGTTCAATTCCTCGGCGCCCGTGCCGGTGACCTTGACCGCGCCGCCGTCGCCCAATTCCACCGCGACCGTCAACGCCACCAACCTGGACCTGTCCAAGCTGGTCGCGAATCTGGCGGACGCGCTGATCGGCGGCATCCTGGGCGACCTCTACAGTACCGGCACGCCGTTGAGCGCAAAGGAACGCAGCGACCTCGCAGCCAAACTGGTGGGCGAAGACCCGAACAACGCGGGCAAGACGGTCTCGAAAGTCGTCAACGACATGCAGTGGTCCAAGACCGCGATGGACCAGTTGGGTACACGCCTGACCACGGGCGGCCTGACAGGGGTGCTGGGCGGCACGCTGCAATTGGTCGGAAATATTCTCAAATCGCTCTTGGCGGCGCCGCTCAGCGACGTAGCCTGCGCCCTGTACTTTGCGCCGGACAAGATACGCCTGTGCCGCATCGATGCGGTCGGCACGCTGGCCTTGAGCGGCGATGACCAGGTGGGCGGTGTGCTGTCCGTCGTCATGGCTTTGCTGGCCCCTCTGCTGGATTCGCTGTCGGCGGTGCTGCAGCAGCTGTTGAACGCGCTGGGCCTGAGCCTGGGCCAGACCGACGTATCCCTGATCTCCGTGGATTGCGGCAAGCCCCGCCTGGTGTACTGATGATGAAGCTCCTGACCCCTATCCCTTTCCTTCACGCATGGTCCAAGCGATGAGCCAGAATTTCGCGCGCGAAGAATTCGACGTATACGTCTGGGAGGGCACCTCCGACATTGCCAGCCGTGCCGAACGCTGCCTGGCGGGCATGGACGTGTCGCTGCTGCGGGCGGACGCCGGCACCGCGTTTCCGCCGCCGCGCGACCTGGCCCGGCCCGCCGTGGCCCTGGTGTCGGTCTCCGTGATGGGCGACAAGCGCTTCAGCGGCTATGACTGGCTGGCGGCGCAGGGCCTGCCTGTCATCTGGGTGGCCGCGGAAGCGCGCGGCCGCGACCCGCGCTACTACCCGCCGGAATACTCCTACACGCTGCCGCTGACCTTCACCACGGCCGACCTGCGCAAGCTGCTGTATGAGCTGCTGGGCACGCTGAATCAGCTCACGCGTTCCGCGCCGCGCCGCGAGCAGCCGCTGATCGCCGTGTCCGCGAGCATGCAGGACCTGCTGGCCGAGGCGGAGATGTATGCCGACTGCCGCAGCAACGTGCTGATCCATGGCGAGACCGGCGTAGGCAAGGAGCGCATTGCCCGCCTGCTGCACGACCATGCCGCCTGGTTCGGCGGCCCCTTTGTGGCGGTCAACTGCGGCGCCATCCCCGAAGGCCTGTTCGAGGCGCATTTCTTCGGCCACGCCAAGGGCGCTTTCACCGGCGCGATAGGCGCGCACAAGGGCTACTTCGAGCAGGCCAGCGGCGGCACGCTGTTCCTCGACGAGATCGGCGATCTGCCGCTGTACCAGCAGGTCAAGCTCTTGCGCGTCCTGGAACAAAGCACGGTGACGCGGCTGGGCTCGACCGTGGAGGTGCCGGTGGACTTCCGCCTGGTCGCCGCCACCAACAAGGATTTGCGGGTGCTGGTGGGGCAGGACGAATTCCGCGCGGACCTGTACTACCGGCTGGCCGTCATCGAACTGCGCATCCCCAACCTGGAGCAGCGCGGGCCGGAAGAAAAGGCGGCGATCTTCCGCGCCTTGCTGCAGGGCCAGGGCGTGGACAGCGAACCGCCCCAATGGCTGCTGGACCGCGTCTCGCGCACGCGCTACGAGGGCAATGTGCGCGAGCTGTCCAACGTCGCCGAGCGCGTCGCCATCGTGCGGCGGCAATTTCAGGCCTGGGACCCGCCGCGCATCGAACGCATTTTCGACCAGTTGGCCGAACCGCTGCGCGTGGCGGGCGTGGCGGCCGGCGCGCGGGCTGAGCCCGCCGTCTTCACCGATGCCGAACGCGCGGAGCGCGAGCGCGTGCTGGCGGCGCTGGAAGCCAATGGCTGGCGCCGCCAGGACACCGCCCACACGTTGGGCATCAGCCGCAAGGTGTTGTGGGAAAAAATGCGCAAGCTGCAACTGGGCGCAGGCCAGGGCGAACCCGCCGATGGCGTTGCCGAGACCGTATGAACACGCAATAGGGAATGGCCCGTAGGGGGCGACAGTTCCGGGTCCGCCGCATGTAAGCGCGTCTGTCCCGGCCGCAATAAATTGCTATAGTTCCGCAACGATTTTTTTGGGGAAGGCATGAACGTCCAATTTATCCGTGGCGCCGTCCGCATGGCGCTGTTGGGCACGGCCCTGTCCGGCCTGGCCGCTTGCGCCAGCGCGCAATCCGAAGCGCCCCGGCCCACGGTTAAACAGGTCGAGGATACCCAGGCGGCATCCACGCCCGTGACTCCCCCCGCGCCGCCGCCGGCCGCGCGCCCGGCCTCCACGCTGTCGGAGCTGCAAAGCCTGATCCAGAGCCGCCAGGTGTCGGAGTTGCGCACCGCCTACAACGGCACCTACGGCGCCAGCCTGCTGTTCAAGCCGGACGACCTGACCTATTACGTCGCCCTGTTCCAGCAAAAGGATTTCTGGCGCGTGGTGAAGACTAAGTCGGATAAGCAGGCCGAAGCGACTTACCGCGCCTTCGTCGCCCAATCGGCCGACCTGGCCGAGGTGGACATCAAGCGCATCAAGATGCAGGCCGAGTACGCGCATGCCGAGAAGCTGCTGGCCAGCCGCAGCGCCGAACTGAGCACCTTGCAGGCCGACCGCACGCTGCGCATGCAGCAGGAAGAGCAGGTGGCGGCGCGCCAGGAGCAATCGCGCCAGGAAGCCACGGCGCTGGCCGATCAGCAGAAGGACGTGCGCCAGCAACTGCGTGATCTGCAACGCCAGATCGACGCCTTGCAGGCGCAGCAGGCGCTGGTGGCAAATCCCTCCGCGCAGAACCGCGCCAAATAAGCCTTCGGGCAGCCGGAAAAGCGGGCCTGCGGGCCCGCTTTGTCCTGGGCAGCCGGGAAAGGCATTGCGCACGCCAGGGACTAGCAGCCCGAGGCGCGCGCTTTCTTGTATTCTGGGAGTTGCACCCCATATAGACGCCATGGCACTTAAAGTTTTCGACCTCCAGTGCGAGCACAGCCACATTTTCGAGGGCTGGTTCAGTTCGCACGAAGACTACGACGCGCAACAGGCGCGCGGCCTCGTCACGTGCCCGGTTTGCGGTTCCGGCAGCATCACGAAGCGGCTGTCCGCGCCGCGCTTGAACGTCGCCCACCTGCACGCGCCCGCCGCCCAGCCGGCCGTGCCTGCCAACGCTTCCGACGCCGACAAGATGGCGGCCTTGCAGGCGGCCGTGATGCGCCAGGTGCGCACGCTGTTGCGCAATACCGAGAACGTGGGGCCGCGCTTCGCCGAAGAGGCGCGCCGCATCCACGAAGGCGATGCCGATGACCGCCCGATCCGCGGCACGGCGACGCCCGAGGAGCGCGTGGCGCTGGCCGACGAGGGCATCGACGTCATGGCCGTGCCGGACTTCCTGGACGACGAGCGCTTGCAGTAGCGCCAGTGCGCACCGCGGCAATAAAAAAGCCAGACCCGAAGGTCTGGCTTTTTTTCTGCCTGCTTGCCGGATCAGTTGTTGACGCGGCTGCGGTATTCGTTCGTGCGGGTGTCGATTTCGATCCTGTCGCCGATGGCGCAGAACAGCGGCACGTTCAGTTCGTAGCCGGTGTTGATCTTGGCGGGCTTGGTCACCTTGCCCGAGGTGTCGCCACGCACAGCGGGTTCGGTGTAGGTGATTTCGCGCACGATGGTCGTGGGCAGTTCAACCGAAATGGCGCGGCCGTCGTAGAAGACCACTTCCACGGGCATCGCTTCTTCCAGGTAGTTCAGGGCGTCGCCCATGCTTTCGGCTTCGATTTCGTACTGGTTGTACTCTTCGTCCATGAAGACGTACATCGGGTCGCCGAAGTAGGAGTAGGTGCACTCCTTGCGGTCGAGCTGGACGACTTCGAACTTTTCGTCGGCCTTGTAGACCGATTCGCTGGCCGAGGCGGTCAGCAGGTTCTTGAACTTCAGCTTCACAACAGCGGCGTTGCGGCCAGACTTGTTGTATTCGGCCTTCTGGACCACGAGGGGATCCTTGCCGACCATGACCACGTTGCCGACTCGCAATTCCTGAGCGGTTTTCATCGATAAAACTCCGGGGGTGATGGGTGCACTCGCCGTGCTTGCAAAAAGCCGCCGCAGCTATAGCTTCTAGCGGCTTCGTGCACACCCCGGGAGGCGTCATAGTAGAGGCCCGACAAATACAGGGCGCTCGGAAAACTCTCTATTCTAACGTTTCTTGGCCAAGTCTGCGCAAAAATCAGCCAGATTTTCGGCAAGATCCGGCAGCGCCGCCTGGCTCGCGTCCCAGGCCCGCGCGGCGGCGGCCCAGTCCGCCCAGGCGGCTGGCGCCAGGGCGGCCGACAGTGCCGCGGAGGTTGCGCCGGTTTCCGCTTGGTTCCAGGCGCGGATCAGCGCCTGAGCGGTTTCCGGGGCCGGATAGCGGGCCAGCCAGGCCTCCAGCTTTTCCAGGTGCACGTTCTCATCCTGGGGATAGATCTGCCAGACCAGCGGGCGCGCGGCCCAGGCGGCGCGGACGAAGGAATCCTCGCCGCGCACGAAGTTCAGGTCGCAGCACCACAGCAGCCGGTCGAAATCCGGCTGCGCGACGAAGGGCAGCCGGGCGATCAGCGGAGCGCCCGGCGCCGCGCAGGCAGCTTCCAGGCCGGGGGCCACGCCCTCGGGCGCCAGCAGCACGCTGGGGCGCGGGTCGGCGGACAGCGCAGCGGCCAGCGCCGCCACCGGCGCGGCGGGATAGCAAAATAGGGACACGGTGCGTGCGCCGTCGCCGCGGCGCAACAGCAGATCTTGCCCCACCCCCAGCGATCGCAGGAAGGCCTCCTGATCTTGCGGCGATGCCTGTAGGAGGTCCCGTTCGGCTGACAGGCCGGGTTCGCGCAGCAGGCCGCCGGTGGCGGCGGTGAAACCGGGAAAGTAGAAGTGCTTGACCAGCCCGTCCGGCCGTTGCGAGGGCAGGCCGTGGCAGCTTTCCACCCAGGCCTCGGCGCTCAGGTATTCCAGGTTGATCCATGCCGGATGCACCCGGCGCATGCTGTCCAGGAACGCCTCGGGAGGATCGCAGGCGAAGGCCTCGATCACCACGTCGCGGGCGCCGAGCGCCGGATCCGGCGTATCGGACCAGTGCACGATGTCGATGCCGGCCAGTTGCTGGCGCGGCAGCCCGGCAACGATGCCGGGCTGGATGCGCGCAAAGCTGGCAAGGTCGTCGACCCACAGGCGCACATCCCAGCCGCGGCCGTGCGCCAGCCGGCGGGCCAAGCGCCAGCAGACGCCGATGTCGCCGTAGTTGTCGACGACCCGGCAGAAGATGTCCGCTTGCATTGCCGCCTAGTGGAACTTGGCCGGGGAGGCTTCCGCGTCCTCGGGCAGTTCGGCGTGCACCAGTTCGCCCAGGGGATTCGGGAAGTAGGGCGCGCCGCAGTCTTCACAGTACTCGGGCGGCAGCACGCCGGGGATGCGGCGCACTTCGGTCACGCCGTATTCCTTCAGCAGCGCGGCGATCTCGTCGACCACGTCGGGCTGGCCTTCATCGGCCGGCAGGTCTTCTTCGCGGCCATACAGGGGCCAGACGCAGCCGTAGTAGACGTCGTTGCTGCTGCGGGCGGTAAAGCCGATGCGATACTCGTCGATGCGGCTTTCGCCGCAGCCGGCCACCACTGCCCGCAATTGGGAGGCTTCGAGGCTGACCGCGCCTTCGAGCCAGCTGACCGCCGCGCGCAGCGACAGCGGGCGTACCCGCCGGTCGGCTTCGCGGTTGCTGACGTAGTAGGCGTCGGGCAGCAGGGCTTCGAAACCGCAGCCGGGCAGCAGATTGGCCAGGGTGGGCTGGGCCTGCGCCGCCCATTGTTCCTGGCAGGCGTCGCGGCTGGCCTCGGCCTCGCCCAGCTGTTCCTGCCAGCGGAAGATCGGCTCGCCTTCGGGCACCGCGACGGCCGCCACGATGTAGCGCGTGTCGGCCAGCATGTTGGCCGTTTCGGTCTCGGTATTCAGGGCGGGCTTGGTGGTTTCGGCGCCCAGCGCCTGCGTGCCCAGGCGCTGCAGCCATTGCCAGGTTTCGGAGAAGGTGCGCGGCATCTGGTCCACGCTGACCAGCATGGGCATCAGCGTGCTGCGAGCCTTGCTGGACAGGACATGGCCGTGCAGCTGCGCGACCAGCGCCTGTTGCGCGCTGGCCGAAATCGGACCGGTAGGGATGGCGTAGCGGGTCCAGGCGACGATGGGCGCCACGACCAGCAAAATGTCATGGCGGACGCCATTTTTCTCGATCTTCATCGATTCGGACAGGGTTTCGGCCTGTTCGATCAGGATCTCGTAGGCGCCCACATCGCTCTGGGCGAGGTGGTCCAGGGCCGCTTCCAGGGGGGCGTCCTGCCCTGCCTTCAGCAACTTCGGAATCGCTTCGCCAAGCAGGTTCTCCCAGAACACGTCTTCGAGGCGGCTGCCCGAGCGGTTGAGCGCCTGGGCAAGCGTGACCAGTTTGGCGGCGTCACGGGTGAGGCGGGGAGCGGATTGGCTGCGGGATCGGGCCATAACTTCGGGGAGCGTCCAGTAAGTGTGCAACTGCGTAGTTTAACGCCCGGCGCGCACTGCGGCGCGACGGCCCTGCCAGAGCTCGCAGCGATGGGCCTACGAGCTTATTGATGCTTAAGTAGCAATAGTTAATGTCAATTAAGGTTATTTATTGCTGAGATGAAACGGCGGAAAATGCTCACATCGACTCAATATCAGGAGGCATTGCCATGCGCTGGCCTACGCTTTTCGTTTCCCATGGATCCCCCATGCTCGCCGTCGAGCCCGGCCAGACCGGCCCGGCGCTAGCCGCCTGGAGCGCGGCGCAAGGCCGCAAGCCCAAAGGCATCCTGGTGGTGTCGCCGCACTGGATGGGCGAGGGCCTGGCATTGTCCACCCGCGACCGCCAGGTGGCCTGGCACGATTTCGGCGGTTTTCCGCAGGAACTCTATACGCTGCAGTACCCGGCTCCCGGCTCGCCTGAGCTGGCGGCGCGGGTGCAGGGCTTGCTGGCCGAGTCGGGCATCGTCGCCGACCTGGATCCGCGCCGTCCGCTGGACCATGGCGCCTGGGTGCCGCTGCGCTACCTCTATCCGGAAGCGGACGTGCCGGTGGTGCAACTGTCCCTGGACATGGGCCGCGACGCGGCCGGGCAATTGGAACTCGGCCGCGCGCTGGCCCGACTGCGGGACGAGGACATCCTGGTCATCGGCTCGGGCTCGCTGACGCACAACCTGCGCCACGTGCGCATGCCGCAGGACGCGCCCGCGCTGCCCTATGTGCCGGCCTTCCAGCAGTGGTACGCCGACAAGCTTGCCGGGCGCGACCTGCCGGCGCTGCTGGACTGGGAAGCGCAGGCGCCGGACGCGGCGCAGGCCCATCCGCACGACGATCACCTGATGCCGCTGTACGTGGCGTTGGGTGCGGGCGGGGCGGGCTTTCAACGCCTGACCGACGAGGTCTCCTACGGCGCGCTGGCGATGGACGCCTACGAGTTCGCGGACTGATCGGGGCGCGGCCGCCGCACCGCGCAGGCAATGAAAATGCCCCGGCAACCTCGCGGTTGCCGGG
>NZ_JCBAMT010000065.1:0-41037 GCF_059760445.1 Achromobacter sp. D7-1
AATGGGCGGTGATGGGTGGCGCGCGGCGAATAGCCGCTTGCGCATGCAGATCCGGACGCGCGCCACCCATCCGGCACCCGCGTTGAAATGACGATTACTGGCCAACCCGTGCGCTTCGCCATCAACCCGAACGCAGCGCCCACCAAATTCAAACCTGGCTCTCGCCAGCCGCGCGCGTCACCACGAGAACGCCCTCGTCACCCGCGCGCAGCGCCATCGCGCGACGCAAGACGCCGCGTAAGCCCCAAGAGGCCGCCCGGGCGGCCGGCCTGGGGCGGGCCCCGCAAGACACGCCAACACCCCACCGACCGTGGCCAAAACGCCAAGCACACCACCCGCCCCAGCGGCCGTGAAGATTCAACCAGCCGAGCCTGTCGCGTCGTGGGCTCGCGATGCGCGGGGCGTCGATAAGCCCGAGGGAATCTGAAGGAGTCGCCGTAGGCGAGGACGAAGATGACGAAGGGGGGGCCGCCGAGGCAAGTCCGGAGCGAAGGCTCCGGACCGCAATCGCAGCCCCGCGCATCGCGAGCCCACGACGCGACAGGCGTCTAAAGAACCCCACGACAAGCATCCTAAGAACCAACAGCCAAACGCTCACCACGCGGCAACGTCACCGCCCAGAACGCCAGCGCCACAACACTGATACCCGCCCCCAACAAGCACACCCCCAGCCAGCCCGCCTGAGCATAAACCGCAGTCGAAGCGATAGACCCCAACCCGCTCCCCACCGCGTAGAACATCATGTAGCCCCCGACCAATCTACTATGCGCCTGCGGATTCACGCTGAAGATCATGGTCTGGTTAGTCACGTGCAGCGCCTGCAAAGCGATATCCAGGACCAGCACGCCCAACGCCAGCAGCCACAGGCTCTGATCCAGAAAGGCGATCGGCACCCAGGCCAGGCATAGCAGCGCCAACCCCACGGCCGTGGTCCGCTCGCCCTGCCCGCTGTCCGCCAGCCGGCCGGCGCGCGCCGCCATCAGCACGCCCGCCACACCCACCAGCCCGAACGCGCCCACCGCGCTGTGCGTGAGGGAATGCGGCGGCGCGCTCAGGGGCAGCACCAGCGCGGTCCAGAAGGCGCTGAAGGCGGCGAACATCAGCAGCGCGATCATGCCGCGCACGCGCAGTACGCGCTCGGTGGCCAGCAGGCCGTAGAGCGAGCGCAGCAAAGCCCAATAGCCCATCTCCACCGCGGGCAGCCGGCGTTGCGGCAGGCGCCGCGCCAGCACCACGGCCAGCACGGCGGCCAGCGCCGCCGACACTACGTAGACCGCGCGCCAGCCCCACAGGTCCGCCACGGCCCCGGCCAGCGTGCGCGCCAGCAGCAGGCCGATCACTACCCCGCCCTGCGCCGCGCCGACCACGCGGCCGCGCTCGCCCGGCGCGGCCAGCGCCGCGGACAGGGCCAGAAGACCCTGCGTCATCGCGGTCCCAAAAAGGCCCAGCGCCACCATGCCCATCAGCAACCAGGGCGTACCGGCCGACAGCGCCACCGCCACCAAAGACAGCACCAGCAACGCCAGTTGCCCCAGCATCAAGCGCCGCCGGTCCAGCAGGTCGCCCAGCGGCACCACCAACAGCAGCGCCAGCGCGCAGCCCAGCTGCGTGGCCGTGACCACGATGCCCACCGCGCCTTCGGCGATGCCAAACTCGCGGCCGATGGCGTCCAGCAAGGGCTGGGCGTAATACACGTTCGCCACGCTCAGGGCGCAGGCGACCGCCAGCAGCATCACCAACGATCTGGGCATCGGGCCAGGGGATGCGGGGTCGGCGGGTTCTGGTCGAGCAGGCATGTCTTTCTCCAATTTGGTTGCGTTATAAAACCAAAATAGTAGGTTTGAAGGTTTTATAATGCAACCGAAATTTCGACAAAGCAGCCGTTGCCACCCATTGCCGTCATTCCCCTCAGCGAGGATCCGATATGGTCAAACGCACTAGTCTCGAAGGCGCCGCCTGCCCGGTGGCACGCTCCCTGGACGCGATCGGCGACTGGTGGTCGCTGCTGATCGTGCGCGACGCCTTCGATGGATTGCGGCGTTTCGGCGAGCTGCAGAAAAGCCTGGGCGTGGCCAAGAACATCCTCAGCGACCGCCTGCGCACGCTGGTGGCGCATGGCATCCTGGAAGTGGCGCCGGCCTCGGATGGCAGCGCCTACCAGGAATACGTGCTGACGGACAAAGGCCGCGCGCTCTTCCCGGTGATCGTGGGCTTGCGCCAATGGGGCGAAGAGCACTACTACGGCGCCGCCGAACCCCACTCGACGCTGATAGACCGCAAGCGCGGCCAACCGGTGCGCAAGCTGGAAATCCGGGCGCAGGACGGCCGCCTGCTCGGCCCGGACGACGCCGTGGTGCAGAAGACCGCTCTGGCGGGCTAGGTCCGGCCTACGCAGTTCTCGCTGCGGACGGCCACTGCCCGGTCGCCAGCGCGGTCGGCGAATAGGAATCGAAGCGCCAGCGCAAGGCCAGCGCCCCGGGCCGGCGGACTACCCGGCGCGCATGCACCCGCCACAGCCGTTCGGCGCCATCGAACTGCACGATCTCCGGGCTGTCCAGCACCACTTCGGCCGCGCCGGTCAGTTGCAGCACGTCGCCGCGCTCGAAATCGATGAACAGCAGCCCGGCGCGCGGGTTGAGCACCATGTTGCCCAAGGTGTTGAAGAAGCGGTTGCCGGAAAAATCGGGAATGGTCAGCACGTCGCCATCCACCCGCACGAATCCCGGCTTGCCGCCGCGATGCGAGACATCGACCCTGCGGCCGCCCTCGTCCGCATAGGTCGCCACGAAAAACGTGTCGGACCGGGCGATCAGCGCCCGCGCCGCATCGTCCAGCCCGCCGCGTTCTTGCGGCGTGCCGGGAAAACGCAAGGCGGGCGATCGCGAAAACTGGAACTCGCGCGCCTGGATGTACTGCGGGCAGTTGCCGAAGGACTGCGTCACCGCCACCTCGAAACGCTTGCCGTCCCAGGCCGCGATGCGGCCGTTGGCGCGGTTGCGCCGGCGCGTGTGCAGTTCGATGCCCAGCAGGCCCAGCTGCTGATCCGGCCCCATGCCGGCCAGCAGCGGGTCGTCGGCGTCCGGCACCGCGGACACGCGCAGGCTGCGCGGATCGGGCGAGGTCACGAAACCCGGCAGGCCTTCCAGCACGCCGGCCCAGGGATCGCCCTGCCCGTCCACCGCGCCCACCACCACAAAGGGCAATTGCTCGAAAAAGATGCGGTGCTGGTCCGGCATGTAGTCGCGGATGACTTTGGGTCCCGCCACTGCCATGCGTTCGGCGACGCCCGCCTGTTGTTGCAGCAGGCGTTCGCCCGCATGCCACGGTGACGGCGGGACGGCGACAGGTTCTGCGATGGCCATGGCATTCTCCTTGCGCGGCGCGCGCCCTCAGGCAGCCAGCAGGCCCACGGGCGACTTGGGCATGGGCACGAAGCGCGGCAGGCTTTCGATGCGGCGCAGCCAGGCGCGCACGTGAGGATAGGCTTCCAGCGACACATTACCTTCCGGCGCGTGCGCCACGTAGGCATAACAAGCCACATCCGCGATGGTGGGCGCCGCCCCCGCCAGGAAATCGCGCGCCGTCAGTTCGCCGTCCATGACCTGCAGCAAGGCATGCGCGCGGGCCAACGTGCTGTCCACGTCATGGGACGCGCCGAACAGCACCACCAGGCGCGCCGCATTCGGACCGTTCACCAGTTGCCCCGAGGCCACCGACAACCAGCGCTGTACCGCTGCCGCGCCGGCGGGATCCTCCGGCAGCCAGGCCTGGCCGTTGTAGCGCTTGGCCAGATAGACCAGGATCGCGGTGGAATCGGCCACCACGACGCCGTTGTCGTCGATGACCGGCACCTGGCCAAAGGAATTGAGGGCCAGGAATGCGGGGCGCTTGTGCTCGCCGCCGCGCAGGTCCACATCCACCTTGCGGTGCGGCACCTCCAGCAGGGACAGCATCAGGGCGACGCGATGGGCGTGGCCGGACAGGGGGAAGCTGTAGAACGTCAGCGCAGGGGTCTGGGCGGTTTGCATGAGTGGGCTCCAAGTCGGATACAGGTTCCATCTTGGACCGGCGCCGGCCGCGCGTGAACGGCCAGCGTCTGCAAGACACTCTTGCTTCGGATGAAAGAAACGGGGCGTGGCCCTGTCCCTCCATGCGCTCCTGCGGGCGCAGCCGCGGGCTGGGGCGCTACGCGGGCAGCGCCGCCAGGTCGCGGCGCAAGGCCTCGACGCAGAATTCGACGAAGCTGCGCACCTTGGCGGAGCTCTTGCGGCCTTCCGGATACACCAGGTGCACGGGCAGCGGCGGCAGCTCGAAATCCCGCAGCACCACCTCCAGGGCGCCGCTGGCCAGGTGCCGCGCCACCTGGTAGGACACCACCTGCGTCAGGCCCCAGCCCTCGCACGCCGCCAGCACCGCCGCCTGGAACGAGGTGACCGTCAGCTGCGAATCGACGCGCAGGTTCCTGGGCTGGCCGTCCTGCTGGAATCGCCATTGCGGCGTGCGCCCCTCCATGGCCGCGGTGACCGTACAAAAGCGCGCCAGCGACTCCAGGTCCTGCGGCACGCCATGTTCGCGCAGGAAGGCGGGCGCGGCGCAGACCACGCGACGCACCTGCCCCACCGGCACCGCCGTCAGCGTGGAATCCGGCAAGGCGCCGATGCGCACCGCCACGTCCACGCGCTCGTCCAGCAGGTTCACCACGCGGTCCACCAGCAGCGTGCGCACCGAGACCTCGCGGTGCACGCGCAGATAGCCCAGCACGGCCGGCATCACGTGCAATTCGCCGAAGAACGCGGGCGCGGTGATGCTGAGCGCGCCGCGCGGCGCGGCCATGGCGCCGGCGACGGCATCGTCGGCCTGCTCCACCTCATCGAGGATGCGGCGGCAGTCGTCGGCATAGCGCTGGCCGGCCTCGGTCAAACGCAGGCTGCGCGTGGTGCGCACCAGCAGCAAGGCGCCCAGCCGCCGCTCCAGCGCCGAAACGCTGCGCGTGACGGTGGGCGCCGACATTTCCAGGCGCCGCGCCGCCGCGGCGAAACTCTGTGCCTCGGCCACCGCCAGGAACACGCTCATTTCATGGAATCGATTCACGCCTGGCGGCCTCCGCGCTGATTGTCGGGAGAGAGTAGAAGCGCACGCAGGGGCGCGTCAATCCTCTCTCCGGCCTTGCGCACAAGCGTGCAAGGCCGCCGGATTCAGGCCAGCCTGCGCGCGCGCTCCCCGATGAAGCCCAGCAATTCCAGCGCGCGACGCGCCGCCCGCGCCGCGCCGTCCATGTCGCCTCGCACGTACAGCGGACGAAGCTCCTCGATCTCCTCCAGCGCCTCGATCAGTTCCGGCGCCGCAAGTCGGTACTTGCGCAGGACGCTGACCATGCACATGGAAGCGTGCACCATGTCCTCGGACGCCTCGCTGACGCCCGCTTGGTGCAAGGCGAAGTTGATCCAATGCGTGCCCGCCAGCATGGCCGCCTCGATCCGGATCTCCCAGTCCTCGTCGCCCAACCGGGCCAGCGAGGCTTCGATGCGCTCCGCCTTGTCGCGGTGAAGTTCCGCAATCATGGGCGCACCTCCGGACGGACCAGAGTCCGGTAAACGGAGATGGCCTGCAACATCGCGTCCTGGCAATCATCGACGATGGCCTGGGTCGGCTTGCGGTCGCCGCGCAGGCAGGGGTCGCGATGTTCCTCCAATGCGTGCAAGGCGGCCTCCAGGCGCTGGACAGGCTGCGGCAGGTCACCGGCAATGGCGGGCCAGCCCACGTGGCTTACGTCGCCGGGGCCACGCAGTTCCCTGCGCCAGCCGCCGTCCGCCTGCGGCACCACATGCACGCCAGGAATGGTGGAAAAAGCGCGGTCCTCGCTGGTGAGGCCTGCGGCGTGCAGCGATGCGTTCCAGATATTGGTGCCCGCGGTAAGACAGGTCCAGTACCAGAGCTCGAAATCCCGCAAGGGATCGAGCCGTTCGCGCAGCCGCAACAGACGGCCTATCTTGTCTGCATGGGAGGATATCTGCATGGCGCTTTACTCGGCCTTGATGTTTCCGTCCACCACGATCTTGCGCCAGGCGGCAAGGTCTTGCGTGATGGTCTGGGCGAACGCCTGGCGGCTGACGGCAGCGGATGGCGGCACGTTGGCCTGGCGCAGCGCATCCAGGAACGCCGGCTGTTCCAGTTCATGATTGATGGCCGCATGCAGGCGCTCCAGCACCTCGGGCGGCGTGTTCCTGGGCGCAAAAACACCCTGCCAGCCAGCAGCGGTAAAGGGATAGCCCTGTTCCGACAACACCTGCACGTCCGGCAGCCTGGGACTGCGCACGGTGCCCGTGAGCGCGATACCGCGCAGCTTGCCCTGCTCGATGAAACCCAGGGGAGACACCACGTCGACCCAGCCCACGGGAATCTCGCCCGACACGATGTTCGTCAGCAGCGCGGGCGTGGTCTTGTAGGGTACGTGGTTGATGCTCAGCCCCGCGCGCTGCTTGATCCACTCCATGGTCAGGTGTCCGTTGGACCCCATGCCCCAACTGCCGTAGGACTGGTACTTGCCTGGCTCGCGGCGCAACAGATCCACCAGCTCGGGCAAGGTCCTGGCCGGCACCGAAGCATGCGCCACCAGCAGCACGCCTCCCACGGAAGACAGCGCAACGGGTTCCAGGTCGCGCAGGGTCTGCACTGGCAAGGCCGGATTCAGCGCTTCGGCCATCACCATCGACGAAGCCGTGCTGTGCAGGATGGTGTAGCCGTCGGGCACGGCATTCTTGACCGCGGACGAGCCAATCAAGCCGTTCGCGCCCGGGCGGTTCTCTATGACGAAAGGCTGGCCCAGCGTGTCGTTCAGCCGTGCGTAGAGCTGCCGGGCCAGCGTGTCCAACACTCCGCCCGCGCCGCCCGGCACGATTACCTTGACGGGTCGCGCCGGCCAATCGCCGCCGCCCTGCGCCAACACCAGACGGCTCGCCAGCGACGCCGCCGCGCCCAGCAAGAGTTCCCTACGGGTCAATGAGATCGTCATGTTTTCATCCTGGATCATGGTGCGGACGCGCGCGGCCCGGCGGAAAGCGTCAGACGGGCTTGCGCAGGAAACCTTGGTTGCCGCCGTTGCGGTTGGGCGCGAAGCCGTTGGCCTGCAGCGTTTCTTCGGCCGTTTCGTAGAAGACGCCGATCTTCATGATCTCGCGCGCCTGCTGCGCCGTAGCGATGGGGCGGCCGAACTCGCCGGCGATGCGCACCAGCTGCCTGATCTGCTCGACGGAACTCATCTTTCCCGTGCGGGACTGGTTCCAGAGCACGTCCTCGATGCCGCAGCGCACGTGCAGGCCAAGGGCGATGCCTATCATGTTGACAGGCAGCACGTTGAGGACGGAGCTTTCTACCGTGACCACGGCGCCGTCGGGTACCGCGCGCAACATGTTGGCCAGGTTGTAGATATTGGCCTGGTCCATGCCGCCGCTGATGGCCACCCAGTTCATCACCAGCGGCCCTTTGTAGACACCGCGGCGGATCATACGTTCTATGGTTTCGAAGCTGTTGATGTTGTAGCACTGGAACTCGCTCTGGATGCCGGCTGCGGTCAGGCGCCGGATATGCTCCTCGACCCAGCTGGGATTCGCGGGCACGACCATGTCCTTGTAGGTGGAGTACAGGTGGGGAAAGCCGCGAGACACGCCCCGGAAATCATCCTCGCCTGCGTGTTCAGTGACGTTCATCTGCGAGGTGTTGACGGTGACCGTCACCTGGTCGGGCCTGGGCGTCAGTTCGGCCAGCATGTGCCGGGTGTCGTCGCTCAGCCATTTGGCGGCCTGCCCCTCTTCCGGCGCGAAGCTGATGGAGCCGCCCACCTGAATGACCATCTCGGGCACGGCCTCGCGCACCCCGGCGATCAGCTCGTTGAACTTGGAGAGGCGCTTGCTGCCTTTGCCGTCGGCCTCGCGCACATGCAGATGCAGCACGGTGGCGCCGGCTTCATAGCAATCCACCGCCTTCTGGATCTGATCCTGCATGGATACCGGAATATCCTCCGGAAAGTCCGAGGGTATCCAGCCCGGCGCATAGGGCGCGGCGGTGATGATCAGGGGCTGCTGGTTTTCGGGATACAGGTGGCCGTCTAGAAAGTTCATGGCGAGGGTGCTCCGACTGGGTGGGTGAAGACTGCGTGGATCGCGCTACATGAGGGAAGCGCGGGAATACCGGCGCGCGTGGTCCACGGGCGTGCCGGCGCGTGCCGGCCGCCCCTAAAGGCGCGGCGCTGAAAGCAATGGAAGGCGGGTCAGTTGGCCCGGATGTCGAACTTCTTGACGATGGCGGCGTTGCGCTGCGAGGTCTGCCTGTTTTCAGCCAGCAGCGCGGCACTGTCGATGTTCACGTCGGGCTCCAGCCCCACGTCCGCCAGCTTCTGCTGCACCGCCGGCACGGCCGCCGCCTTGCTGATGACGGCCTGGAGCCTGACCAGGACATCGGACGGCAGCTTGCTCGAACCATAAAAACAAACCTGCCCCTGGAACTGGATCTCCGGATAGCCCAGTTCGGTCATCGTCGGCACCTCGGGCAGATCCCTGTAGCGGTTTTTCCCGGCGACCGCATAGGGGCGCAGCCGGCCGCTCCTGATCAGGGGCAAGGATGTGACCATGCCGTCGAACATGATGTCGACCTGGCCGCCTATGACGTCCTGCAGCGCCTGCGGCGACCCCGTGTAGGCGACGTGCTGCATGTCCAGCCCGGCCTGGCTGCTGAAGATCAGGCCCGAATACTGCGACACCGTGCCTGTTCCGTAGCTGGCGAAAGACGACTTGCCTTTGCGCGCCTTCAGATGCGCAACCAGGCTCTGGAAATCCTTGGCCGGATAGTCGGCGGCGCTGACGAGCGCATAGCTGGTGTACGCAACCCGGGCGATGGTCACGATGTCCTTGAGCGGGTCGTATGGCACCTTCATCACCTGCGGCGCTTCGACCAGCATATTGCTCGGCCCCAGCGCGATCGTGTTGCCGTCGGGGTCGGCCTTCAGCATGGCGCTGAGGCCGATCGATCCGGTCGCGCCGGGCCGGTTCTCGATGATGACCGGCCGGCCGGTGTCGGCCGACACCTGCTGCCCGATCACGCGGGCGGCGATGTCCACGGTGCCGCCTGCCGGACCCGGCACGATGACGCGCAAGGGCTTGCCGTCCGCAGCCCAGACGCTGAACGCCAGCGACCATCCGGCCAACGCCAAGGCCGAACGCGCGTATTGATGCAGTTTCATCTTTGTCTCCTGGCTCTTTGCCGGACTGATGCGCGGGTTCCCTTTCCTGGAAAGCGCAATGTCTGGTCTATGGCCACAAGTATCCATCGCTCTGCGCGCGCTTACTTGCTATTCTGGGACATAAACTTGTCAATTTGGGACAGCATTCAGGCCGGCCTGGCCGGACCCGCCCTGCTCCACGCTGAGGGACTGCATCCGAATTGGTCGCGGAACCAATGGCTGAAGCTGCTGGGCCTGGAGAAGCCCAGCAATTCCGCCACCTCGCCCAGCGGCAGATCGCTCTCGCGCAAATGGTGCTGGACCAGGTCCCGGCGCACCTCGTCCAGCACGCGGCTGAAAGACAGGCCTTCCGCTCCGAGGCGGCGATGCAGCGTGCGGCGGTCGACGTGCAGAAAGCGCGCCACCTCCGGCGCGGAGCAGGCGCCGCCAGGCAGCAGCGCCAGGATGATCCGCCGGCAGGTCTCCTGCGCGCTTTCGCCGCGGCCGGTCATGGCCGCTTCCAGGTATTTGCGGGCCAGGCCGGCGGCCACCTGATCGCCCTGCTCCCGCGGCCTGGACAGATCGGCGGACGAGCACACCAGCCCGTTGAATTCCTGGTTGAATTTGACGTTGCGCCTGAAAAAGGCGCGATGCGCGGTAACGTCCTCAGGTGGCCGGTGCGAGAAGCAGACCTCCAGCGGCTGCCACTGCTGCCCGATCAGCTCGCTCAATATGCAGAACATGGTGCCCACCGCCAACTCCACCGACTGCCGCATCTGCAATCCGGGCGTGGGCAGCAGGTCTTCGCGGATGATCACCAGCCCGCCGGTGTCTTCAACCCGGATGATGAGCGACGCGTTCACCAGCTTCAGGTAGCGGCACAGCGTATCGAGCGCCTGCCTCGGCGTCGCTTCCTCCCGCAGCACCAGGCTGATGGGGCCGAGCGCCGATAACTTGCGCCGCGCCGCCAGGCGCAGCGCGAAGTCTTCGATGCGCGTCGCGCGGGCCGTGATTTCCAGCAGCTCGCGTGCCGCGTCGCGCGGGATCAGCATTTCCGGGTCTTGCAGGAATCTGGCCTCCAGCCCCACGCTGCGCATGAAGGCATGGGGATCCCGGCCCAGCGACTCGACCAGCTCGACGTAGCCGTTCAAACTGCCGCTGCGCATCAGTTGGGAGACCTGCCTCATGCCCGTGCCTCGAATTCCTTGCGCAGCCACCCCAAGAACGCCTTGACCGGCGGATGGCGTTCGCGGCCCGGCGCGCACAGCGCGGTATAGGCCGCCCCCGCCACCCTGATCTCGGGCCGGTACGCCACCAGCGTGCCCGCCGCCACGCTGTCCGACACCATGACGGAACTGGCCAGCACCAGCCCCTGGCCGGCGATGGCGGCCTGCAGCGCGTAGTGCTCTTCCTCGTAGGCGTGCAGCGCCGCCGGCTTGCGCCAGGAAGGCAGGCCGGCGGCCTCGCACCAGTCCTGCCAGCCCTGATCGTATAGCTGCGAATCGCGCCAGCGCACAGTGACCAGCGACGGCGCGCGCTTGCCCGGCCGCGCAACCAGCGCGGGCGCGCCATAGACGCCGAACCATTCCTGCAGCGTACAGGCCGCGTGCAGCCCGGGCCAGCGCGCGCGGCTGTAGCGGATGGCCAGGTCCATGCTGGCGTCGCGCAGCAGGTCCACGGGTTCGGGGCTGGTGTTCAGGTTCAGCTGGTATTGCGGAAACGCGGCATGGAAGCGCCCCAGCCTTGGCACCAGCCACAAGGCCGCGAACGAATGCGTGGTCGACAGGGTTAGCGCGCCCGAGGCCGGCGCGGCGCGCAAGGCGTCCAGGGTCTGCGCCACATCGAGCAAGGCGCCATGCACGCCCGCGAAGAGGCGCGCGCCCTTCTCCGTCAGGCGCACGCCGCGCGGCACGCGTTCGAACAGGGCGTAGCCCACGTGGCGTTCCAGCGCCTTGACCTGATGGGACACGGCCGTGGCCGTGACGGCCAGTTCGGCCGCGGCCAGCTTGAAGCTGAGCAGCCGGGCGGCCGCCTCGAAGGTGCGCAGCGCCGTCACCGGTAGCGTGGCGAACATGGGATCCCTAGCCTTATGGATGAAATCAATTCATCTTACTCAAGGATTCATCATTTGTCGCCCATCAGGCAGGAATACTAAATTTCCTCAACCGTATGGCAGAAGCCATGCCCACACAAGGAATCCAACATGAATTCAGATCACCCCACCAAGCGCCTGTTGATCCTGGTCGGCAGCCCGCGGCGCGACGGCAACAGCGCGGCCCTGGGCGCGGCCGCGCTGCAGGGCGCCGAGACGGCGGGCACCTCGGCCACGCTGCTGTTCCTGGACGACTACATCCAGTCCTTCCTGCCGGACCTGCGGCACGCCACCGCGCCCGCCGACCGCTATGCCGAGCTGTTCCTGGAGCACTTCCTGCCGGCCGACGGCGTCCTGATCTGCACCCCGATCTACTGGTACGGCATGTCGGCGCAGACCAAGGCTTTCTTCGACCGTTCGTTCAGCCATTACGCCGGCCAGGGCCCCGAACCGGAGCGGGTCAAGCAGCGCATGGTCGGCAAGCGCCTGGGCCTGGCGGTGGCGTCCGAGGAAACCTACCCGGGCGCGGCGCTAGGCATCGTGCACCAGATCCAGGAATACGCGCGCTACACCCATTCGGATTTCGTCGGCTATGTGCATGGCGCCGGCAACCTGCGCGGCGAGATCGCGGCGGACCCGCGGCAGCCGCTGCAAGCGGCGGCCGAACTGGGCGCTGCATTCTTTACCCACAAGTATTCGGACTACCGGGTCGAAACGCCGCGCGCGCGCAATGTCTGGGAAACCGCCCCCGCCCTGCGCAGCACGCCGGGCGTGCTGCCGTAGACCTGCTTGAAAACGCGGGTCAGATGGGCCTGGTCGGCGAAGCCCACGGCTTGCGCCGCATCCGCCAGCGCCAGACCGTCGCGCAGCAGGACACGCGCACGCGCCACCCGCCAATTGCGCAGCCAGGCCAGCGGCGGCAGGCCATAGCGCCGCGCGAATTGTTTGACCAGGGTGGTGCGGTGGCGGTCCTGGGTCGCCGCCAGGGCTTCCAGGTCCGGCGCGCACGCCGGGTCCGAGGCCATGCGCTCGCGCAGCAGCGCGCACACGTCGGACGCGTCGTCGGCAGGAACCACCGCGGTCTGCGCATGCGCCGCCAGCAGCCCGAACAGGGCCGCGGAAATACGTTCGCGGCGCTCCGAGTCGGCGATGGCGTCGGGGGTGAGCGCGTCCAACCATGCCTGGCATAACGCTGGATCGCGGATGACGGGGCCGGGCAGCGCAGCGCCGCCGGCAAACAGCGCGAGTTCGTGGTTTCGGAACCAGGCCGCATCGATATAAGCCATGCGATACGCCAGCGGCGCGTCCGAGGTGCCGCCCGTGTGGACCTGCCCGGGCGCGATCGCCACCAGATCGCCCTCGCCCGCGAGCTGCGCCTCGCCATGCACGGTAAAGGCGCAGCGCCCCTGCGCGATGGCGCCGATGGACCAGGCATCGTGGAAATGCGGCGCATAGCGGTAGGCGCGCAGGTCCGCGATCAGCACGTCGCCGGGCAGGCCGGCGCCGCAATGCCAGATGTGTTGGGAAACCGCCATAGATGCGTATGCGTGAGTCGCCTAGCCGAAGTAGCTCTGGTCCGAAGTCAGCGTGCGGGCCAGCAGCCACGCGTTGCGCGGGTTTTCTCCCACGCGGCGCACGGCATAAGGCCACCAGTCGCCGCCGAAGGGCAGATAGACCCTGACGTTATAGCCCAAACGACGCAGCGCGAGTTGCCAGTCCGGACGCACGCCGTAGAGCATTTCGAATTCGAAGGCATCTGGCGGCCAGCCGCGTTCCCGCGCCAGTTCCATGATGGCGCCAGCCAGGCGGTCGTCATGCGTGCCGAAGACCGGTTGGAAACCCGACTCCAGCGCCTCGCGCGACAGCATGATGGTGGCTGCGTCCAGGTAGGCCTGGTCGATGCGCGCGCGGCCGGCGTGGTCCAGTTCGCGCTCCGGAAACGCGCCCTTGACCAGCCGCAGCGAGGTACGCTGGCGGATCGCCCAGACCAGGTCCAGCGGCGTGCGCCGCCGCTGCGCCTGCAGGGTCAGGCCTGCCGGGATGCCGGCCGCCAGCAATTCGCGATGCAAAGCGCAGGTGCGGTCGCAGATGGAGGAATCCTCCATGTCCAACACCATCCAGTCGCGCCCCAGGCCGACCCCGCGGCGCGCCGCCAGGCCGATGCGCCGGGCATTGTCCCGGCCCAGCCCATCGTCGCGCATATAGCCGATGGCCGTGGGATCGACGGATACGTGCACGTCCAGCCCGGCATGCGCCAGCGCCCGGCAGGCACCCACGGCCTGCGCCACGTTGTGCTCGATGGACTCGGGATCGTCGACGTATTCGCCCAGGTAAAAGAGCGATGCGCGAATCCCGTGCGCCTCGCGCAGCCTGGCGGCCGTGCGGACCGCGGCGTCCACGTCGGCGCCGCCGACGAAACGGGCCGCCAGCGACGTGCGGGCCGCCATGGCCCGCATCGCCCGCCCCACGCCCGGGCTGCGCGCCAGCGCGATGGCGGTTCTCTGGAACATGCTCATGGGCTCTCTCCCTGCAAAGAGAGCCACTGTGCCGGGACGGCGGGTGTGCGTCTTGAACGCCAGTGAAAAGTTCCTAGTCCAGCGCCAGCGCGCGGGCGCGGCCGAACAGCGGACGCTGCACCGTCTGCGCCAGCAGCACGCCGGCCAGCGTCACCGCGCCGCCCAGCAGATGGTACAGGTGCAATTGCTCGCGCAACAGGACGAAGGCGGCCAGCGCGGTGAACAGCGGCAACAGGTTGATAAAGATGCTGCAGCGGTTGGGCCCCAGGCGATGCACCCCTTCGATCCACAGATAGGACAGCAGCACCGACGAGAAGATGCCGGCGTACAGGATCAGCGGAATCGTGTTCATGTCCAGCGCAGCCTGCGCCGCCGGCACGCGCAGATAGAGCGGCAGCATATAGAGCAGCGCGAAGATCGATTGCACGAAAGTGGATTGCCAGGCCGGCAGCGGCACCTTCCAATGGCGCAGCAGCACGCCGTACAGCGCATAGGACAAAGCCGCCAGCAGCATCAGGCCGTCGCCGACGTGGATGCCGTGCTGGAACACGCTCAGCATGTCGCCCTGCCCCACCAGGTACAGCAGGCCCAGGAACGACAGCGCGCCGCCGGCCGCCATGCCCAGGGTCAGCGGATCGCGCAGGATCACCACGCTGAGCAGCATGCTCAGCAAGGGGATCAGCGCCGTCAGGATCGCCATGTTGGTGGCGGTGGTGGTTTCGGCGGCGCGGTAGGACAGCGCCTGGAACAGCGCCGAAGACAGGGCGCCGTACAGCGCCAGCTTGGGCCAGTGGCGCAGGATGGTCTTGCGATTGCGCCAGGCCGGGCCGGCGGTGAACAGGCCCATCAGGAACAGGGCCAGCACCAGCCGGTAGAAGGTGATGGCGGTGGGCGAGATGGCACTGGCGGCCATCTTGGAGACAATGACGTTGCCCGCCCAGAACAGAATGGCGAACAACGGAAACAGGTAGGACATGATGGTTGCGCTCGGAGGATAAGGGATGGTCTCCGGCCGCTTGCGGCGCCCCTGGAGGCTGCGCAAGCGGCCGGAGTATCGCTATCCTATTGAGCGCGATCCGGTCCGTCTGCCGATGAAAAGGCAGCGGCTATCGCAAAACGGACATTGCCCGTGTCAGGGACGGAATGGCGCGGGATCCAGCGGCAGCTCCAGCCCGCCCATCTGGGCCGTCAACAGCGCGGCGCTGCCGCAGGCCAGGGTAAAGCCCAGCGCACCCTGCCCGATGTTGAGCCACAGGTTGTCGGCCGCAGGGCTGCGCCCGATCAGCGGCTTGCCGGTAGGGGTGGCCGGACGCAGCCCTGCCCAGGGCTCGGCTTGGCGCAGGTCCAGCGCCGGGAAAGCCTCGTGCACCTGGCGCTTGAGCAGCCCGATGCGCGCCGTGTCGATGCCGGCGTCGGCGCTGCCGATGTCGACCATGGCCGCGATCCGCAGCACGCCGCCCACGCGGGCGTAGACGATGCGCCGCTCATAGTCGGTCACGCTGATGCGCGGCGCCACCGACTCGTCGTCCTCATCCAGCGGCACGCTCAGGCTGTAGCCCTTCAGCGGATACAGCGGCACGTCGTGGCCCAGGGGCTTGAGCAGCGCGCGCGTGCCGACGCCGGTGGCCAGCACGATGGCATCGGCGCCGATGTCGCCGTCGCGCGTGTTCACCGCCACGATGCGGCGGCCCTCGCGCTGCAGTCCCGACACCGGATTGGACATGGCGCATTGCACATTGGCCATGGACTGCAGGCGGTCGAACAGCGCTTCGGTGAACTGGCGGCAGTCGCCCGCCTCTTCGCTGGGGGTATAGATGGCGCCCGCCAGGCTGCCGCCCATGCCGGCCAGCGCCGGCTCCAGGGCCAGGGTCTGCGCCGCGTCCAGCACCTGCTGGTCGGCGCCGTGGGCGGCCTGATAGGCCACCAGTTCGCGCGCCTTGTCCAGCAAGGCCGCGCTGCGGTAGGCAATCAGCTTGCCGTTCTTCAGATGGCCGAACGCCAGGTCTTCCTGCTCCAGCAGGGAATGCATCACGTCACGGCTGAGATAGGACAGGCTCGCCAGTTGGGCCGTGGAAGCCTTGGCCACCGAGGCCCGGCACGCCAGCGCGAACTGCAGGCACCAACGCCATTGATGGGGATCCAGCCTGGGCCGGAAACGCAGCGGGGAATCCTCGCGCAGCAGCCAGCCCGGCACGCTGGACAGCACGCCCGGACCGGCCAAAGGCGCCACATAGCTATAGCTGAGCTGGCCGCCGTTGGCGTAGCTGGAGACCTCGGCCGGACGCGCCTGGCTGTCCACCAGCACCACGTCATGGCCCTGGCGCGCCAGGAAATAGGCCGACGCGACACCCACGACGCCAGCGCCGATTACGCAAACCCGCATACTCATAGATCCAGAAAGACAGGGGAAACGCTCTATTCTGGGATGCGCCGCGCCCGTCCGGCAAATGCCAAACTCCGCAGGGTCCATAACAAAACATCATGCCCCGCCTCAGGCGGCGCGGTGCAGCTTGATGATGGCCGCGGCCGTGGGGTCGCGCACCAGGTCGGCCAGGGTGTAGCCGTTGAGCGCCTCGTAGAAGGCCTGCAGGGTCTGCGCCAGCACGCCGGACAAGCGGCATGAGCCGTCCAGCGCACAGGGAGGCTCGCGGCAGTCGATCAGCGGCCCCTGCTGCTCCAGCTGCCGGATCAGATCGCCCAGCCGGTAATCGCCGGCGGACCTCGACAGCCGCAACCCGCCGCCCTTGCCGCGCGAGGTGCTGACCCACCCTTGCTGCGCCATGAAGTGCGCCACCTTCACCAGATGATTGCGCGACACGCTGAAGCGGTCGGCGATCTCCGGGATGGTGACGGCGGCGGGCCGGTCGCGGCATTGCGTCAGGTACATCAGGACGCGCAGGCCGAAATCGGTGAATCGGGTCAGTTGCATGGCTGGGATGAAAGGGATGGGCGCTGGCGGCCCGAGAGCTCAGGCCGCCAGAATACACCGCTCAGGCGGGCGCACCGCCGGTGCCGAAGGCTTCGGCGTGGATGCGGTCTGCCGGCACGCCCAGGCCGGTCAGGGCCTCACGCTGCGCGCGCATGAAGGCCGCCGGGCCACACAGGTAGTAGTCCGCGCCGGGCACGATGACCTCGTCGCGGATGGCGTTCAGGTCCACCCGGCCGGCGTAGTCGTAATCGCGCCCAGGCTGGTCGCCGTGGCCAACTTCCTCATAGAACACCGCCTTGCGCACATTGGCGCGTTCGGCGGCGATGTCGTTGACGTGGTCGCGCAAGGCGTGGACCGAGTTGTTGCGGCAGCCGTGCACAAAGCGGATCTGGCGTTCGTCGTTCAGGCCCACCAGATGGTTCAGGATGGAAACCATGGGCGTCAAGCCCACGCCGCCGCTCAGCAGCACCACCGGCGCATTGCCTTCCTCGCGCAAATAGAAATCGCCCTGGGGCGGCGCCACGTCCAGCACCCCGCCCTCTTCCAGGCGGTCATGCAGGGCGTTGGACACGCGGCCGGCCGGCGTATCGGCGCCGCCCGCTTCGCGCTTGACCGAGATGCGCAGGCGGTCCTGCCCCGGCGCGTCGGACAGGCTGTACTGGCGCGGCTGCATCAGGCCCAGCTCGGGCACGAACACGCGCACCGACACGTACTGGCCGGGACGGTAGGCCGGCACCTCGCCGCCATCGGCCGGCGCCAGGTAGAAAGACGTGATCTCGGCGCTTTCGCGCTGCTTGCCCACCACGCGGAAGGCGCGCCAGCCCGTCCACCCGCCCGGCTTGGCGGCCGATTCCGCGTACAGGCGCGCCTCTTCGGCGATCAGCAGGTCGGCCAGTTGGCCGTAGGCCGCGGCCCAGGCAGCGATCAGTTCGTCCGTGGCCGCCTCGCCCAGCACTTCGCTGATCGAGGCCAGCAGATGCTTGCCCACGATCTGGTAATGCTCGGGCCGTATGCCCAGGCTGACGTGCTTGTGCACGATGCGCGTCACCACGGGCATCAGCACCGAGGGATCGTCGATGTGCTCGGCATAGGCCGTGACCGCGCCGGCCAGCGCGTGCTGCTGCTCGCCGCCCGCCTGGTGGGCCTGGTTGAAGACCTGCTTGAGCTCGGGGTTGTGCTTGAACATGCGGGCATAGAAATGCTTGGTCAGCGCGACGCCGTGCGTCTTGAGAACGGGGGCCGTACCTTTGACCAGGGCGCGGATTTGGGGGCTCAACATCTACTGCTCCTTTGTGGCGCGATCGGAATCGCCATTAAACATGTATTTATAATACATCTTTAAATGCCCGCAGAAAAACGCCGCTGAGTTCATTCCTGTCCGGCGCCCCACTCGCCCAGGATGGCAAGCGTTGGTAACACGCAAGCCGCTTCGGCCCGCCATTGGGGACGTAAAACGCTGTCAGCCCCGGCTCGCCAGGCCGCGGACGCGATCCAGTCATCCCCCAGGCGATAGGAACAAGCGCGCCACCGTCCAGGCGGCGCGCGCAGGCGCCATCCCGTCTTGTCATCGGGCGCCAGGCCCACCGACGCCATGTCCGCAGGGAAATCCAGGCCGGCCGCCTTGATGAAGGCTTCCTTCAGAGTCCACAAGAGATAGAAGCGCTCTAGCTGCGCCGCGCCCTGCAGGCCGGCCAGCGCCTCGCGTTCGACGGGTGTGCAAACCCATTCGGCCAGGCGCAACACCGCGCGCGGCCGGATGCGCTCCAGGTCGGCGCCTAGCGCCCATCCCCGGGGCGCCGCCGCGCAGACCGCATGGCCGCCACTATGGCTAAGCGAGGTGGCCGCGTCCGGCGCGGCCTGCCTGACGCTTTGCAGCAACGCCCTGCTGACCCGCCAATCGCTCTGCGCCTTCGAACTGCGCAGCGCCGGGGCGCGCACCGCATCCTCGGCCGACAGCTCCTGGCTGCGGTAGCTGGCGGCGGCGCCTTGGTCTGCCCACCAGATGAAAAGTTCCTGAACGTTCACGGGAGTAAGTAACAAATAGCAAGCTGGAGTGTAAGAAATACGGGAAATATTGTGTATTATGTAACGTTTTAAATCAAAATGGCCTGACATCGCCATAGTAGAATCGCGCGCTATGTTGACGTTTTCGATCGCGCAATGGCAGGGTTGGGCGCAAGGAATCGATAGCCCCAGCGACTGGTTGGAATGGGCCGAACATCCGTTCTGCCCGATCGGAAATCAGAACCCGCCTCGCCTGGACTTCCTGCCCCCCTTGCAACGCCGCCGCTTGAGCCCTCTGGCTCGCGGCGTGTTCGACTGCGCGTGGCCGATAGCCGAGGGGCGGCCCGCCATGCCGCTGGTGTTTGCCTCCCGCCATGGCGAAACCACGCGCAACTTCGGCCTGCTGCAGGCGCTGGCGGCGGACGAACCTTTGTCGCCCACGGCCTTCGGCCTGTCCGTGCACAACGCCATCGCCGCGCAGTGGTCGATCATACGCCGCGAAACCACCGAATCCGTGGCCTTGTCGGCGGAAGACGATGGCCTGGAACATGCCTTCATCGAAGCGTCCATGCTGTTCGATGCAGGCCACCAGGACGTGCTTGTGGTGTTGGCCGAGGAACGTCCGCCCGCGCCTTACACCTCCTGGGTGGATGACGCGCCTTACTCTTATGCGCTCGCCTTGCACCTGCGCCCCGGCGCGGACTGGACGCTGACCCTGGCCCCGCAAACCCCGGTTGCCGCCGACGCGGCGCAGGCCTGGCCCAATCCCCTGAACCTGCTGCGCCACCTCTTGCTGCGCACGCCCGACTGGCGACACGCCAACCGCTCCCGACTATGGACCTGGACACGCACTGCATGACGAGCGCTACGCCTGCCCGGCAGGACTTCTGGCTCTGGCGCCTGTTCGCCACAGGCATGGCCTTCACTCTCTTCGGGATCGGCGGCGTGCTGTTGCGCGTGCTGGTGTTCCCGCCGCAGCGTCTGCTGCCCGGCGACAAGGCGGACCGCCAACGCCGAGCGCGCGGCGCGCTGAACCGCACCTTCCGCCTGTTCATCCGCTTCATGGTCCGCACTGGCATCCTGACCGTGGAATTCAAGGGCGCCGAACGGCTCGGCCAGCCCGGCCAGATGATCCTGGCCAACCACCCTTCGCTGCTGGACGTGGTGTTCCTGGTCGGCCACGTCAAGAACGCCAACTGCATCGTCAAGCACGGCCTGGCGACCAATCCGTTCACCCGCGGCCCGGTGGCCAATGCCGGGTACATCACCAATGACGAAAGCTTCGACATGTTCGACCGCGCGGCAGACGCGCTGCGCGCAGGCGAAACCCTGATTGTCTTTCCCGAAGGCACGCGCACGCCGCGCGACGCCATGCCGCGCTTCCATCGCGGCGCCTGCGCCATCGCGCTGCGCGGCGCGCGCGTGGTGACGCCCGTGGTCATCAGCATGAATCCCCGCAGCCTGACCAAGGGCGAACCTTGGTACCGGATCCCGCCCTGCCGCATGCGCTACGTGATCCGCGTGGGAGAGGACATCGACCCCGCCACCTGGAGCGGCGCGCATCCGCTGCCGATCGCAGGGCGCAAGATGAATGATTACCTGCACGCCTATTTCGAAGCCGAGCTGGCGCATGCCGCGCCCGCCGGCGCACTCATGAACGAACAACCGCCCCAGGCGGTGGAAGTGGAGTCCTAGCCGGATGAACCAACTGGAATTTGAACTGAAGACCCTCGTCATCGAATCGCTGGGCCTGGAAGACATCGCGCCCGACGATATCGATAGCGACGCCCACCTGTTCGGCGACGGGCTCGGGCTGGATTCGGTGGACGCCCTGGAGCTGGGCCTTGCGCTGCAGAAGCGCTACGGCATCACCATCGATCCCGAAACGCGCAACATGCGCGAGCATTTCGCCAGCATCGCCAAGCTGGCCGAGTTTGTCAGCGCGCAACGCCGCGCCTAATGGATACGGAGTCCAGGATGCATACCCGCGACGAAATCTTCAATACTCTGCGCGGCGCGCTGGTCGAACTGTTCGAGATCGAACCGGAACGCATCACGCCCGAGGCGAACCTGTACACGGATCTGGAGATCGACAGCATCGACGCCATCGACCTCATCGACCACGTACGCCGCCAGACTGGCCGCAAGCTCGACGCCAATGACTTCCGCACGGTTCGCACCGTCGAAGACGTGGTGCAAGCCATGTGCCAGAAGCAGGATCCCGCCGCATGAAACGCGGCGTGGCGGCAGCCCTGGCCGTGGCCGGCATCGCCTATCCCTTCGCCGTCCATGCGGCGCTGGGGCGGGTGAGCGCCGCGTGGCTGGCCCTGCCGCTGGCGCTGCTGTGGCTGGCCCGCGGCCTGACCGCGGATACCGCCCGGCCGGGCGCGCGCCTGCTGCCCGCCGTGGCGGTGGCGTTCTGCCTGATCCTGGCCATCTCGAATTCGCAAGCCTGGCTGCGCTGGTATCCGGTGCTGGTCAACGGCATGATGCTGGCGATCTTCGGCGCCAGCCTGCGGCGCGGCCGCCCCGTGATCGAACAATTGGCCCGGCTGCGCCACCCCGACCTGCCGCTCGAGGGCGTGCGCTACACCCGCAACGTCACCCGCGTGTGGTGCGCCTTCTTTGTCCTGAACGGCAGCGTGGCCGCGGCGCTGGCGGCCTGGGGACCCTGGAGCTGGTGGACCGCCTACAACGGCGCCGTGAGCTATGTGCTCATGGGCTTGCTGATGGCGGGCGAATGGCTGCTGCGCCCCGCGGCCGCCAAGGCGGCGTAAAGCATGGCCTGGACCGATCTCGCGCAGTTGCTGCTGCCCGTCCCGCCCGACCTGGCCGGCGCCCTGGTCGCCGATGAGCCGCCCCTGACGCGCGAGGCATTCGCGCGCGCCAGCCTGCAGGCCGCCGGCGCCTTGCAGGCGCGGTCGCTGCGGCGCGTCGCGCTCTGGTTCGAAGACGCAGCCCAGATGGCCATCGCGCTATTCGCCTGCTGGCGCGCCGGCGTGGTCGCGATCCTGCCGGGCGACGCCCAGGCGCAGACCTGCGCCACGCTCGACGCCACGGTGGACGCCTGGCTGAGCGACGCGGAACTGCCGCTGCCGGCGCAACGACTATGCCGCCTGGCCGACCTGCAAGACGGCGCGCCGCTGGCGCCCGCCGCGCTGGACCCGGCGCTGACGCTGGTGCTGTGCACCTCCGGCTCCAGCGGCACGCCCAAGCATATCGCCAAGCACTGGCGGCAATTGATGGAAGAAGTCCGTGCGCTGCAGCAGCAATGGCCCGATGCGCACGGTCCCGTGCTGGGCAGCGTATCGGCGCAGCACATGTACGGCCTGCCCTTCAGAGTGCTGTGGCCGTTGTGCGCAGGACGCCAGCTGGACCGGCTGCAACGTCTCTATCCCGAAGAGCTGCAGCAGGCCAGCCTGCGCCATCCAGCCTGCACCTGGATCGCCAGCCCCGCGCTGCTGCGCCGCCTGGGACAACGGCTGGACTGGACCCGGCTGCGCGGCCGGCTGACCCGCGTCCACTCCTCCGGCGGCGAACTGCCCGCCGAGGCCTCCGACCATATCGCGCAGCATCTGGGCCTGCGCCCCAGCGAGATCTACGGCAGCTCCGAAACCGGGGCCGTCGCCTGGCGCGAAGGCAACAGCTCCTGGCGGCCGCTGCCTGGCGTGACCGTGGATCTCAACGACGAAGGCGCGCTGCGCGTGCAATCGCCCTGGGTCAACCCGGCCGAGGCGCAGACCGCCGATGGCGCGGAACTCGCCGATGGCGGCTTCCGCCTGCTTGGGCGCCTCGACCGCATCGTGAAGATCGAGGAAAAACGCATTTCCCTGCCCATGCTGGAGCAGGCGCTGGCGCGCCATCCCTATGTGGCGGAGGCGCGCCTGGGCGCATTAGCCGGGGCCGCGCGCCTGGCGGCCCTGGTGGCCCTGTCGGCCGGCGGCCTGCATGCCTTGCGCAACCAGGGCCGCAAGGCGGTGGTGGACGCCTTGCGCGCGCACCTGAGCGCAGGCTTCGAATCGCTGGCCATCCCCCGCACCTGGCGCTTCTTTGCACAGCTGCCCGCCAACGCCCAGGGCAAGCTGCCGCGCAGCGCATTCGAGGCGGCAGCCGGCCCCCGGCCGCTCGCGCCCGTAGCGGTGGCGCTACCGCCCCCGGCGGACCACGAACGCCGCTACACGCTGGAAATCCCCTGCGACCTGGCCCATTTCAGCGGCCATTTCCCCACCGCCCCCGTGGTGCCCGGGGTGGTCCAGATCGGCTGGGCCATGTCACTGGCGCAACGCGACCTCCATCCCGAGTTGCGCTTCGCGGGCATGGAAGCCCTGAAATTCCAACGGCTGCTGCGCCCGGGCGACGTGGCGGTGCTGGCGCTGAAATGGGACGCCTCGAAGCAGAAGCTGTATTTCGCCTTCACGCTCAACGACGCGCCCTGCTCTTCCGGCCGCATTCTGCAGGCGGGCAGCCATGACCCCGCATAAGCTGTGCGCGCTCATTCCCGTGTACAACCACGGCGCCACGGTAATCGCGGTGCACGCGCAACTCGCCGCGCAGGGCCTGCCCTGCGTGCTGGTGGACGACGGCTCCGCGCCGGCTTGCGCGGCCACGCTGGATGCGCTGGCGGCCCAACCGCATACGCATCTGCTGCGGCGCGCGGCCAACGGCGGCAAGGGCGCGGCGGTGCAGGACGGGCTGCGCGCGGCGGCCGCGCTGGGCTATACCCATGCCTTGCAGGTGGACGCCGACGGCCAGCACGCCCTGGCGGACGCGGCCGCCTTCGCGGCAGCCTCCCGCGCCCAGCCCCGCGCCCTCATCTGCGGCGCGCCGGTCTATGGCGACGACGTGCCGCGCAGCCGCCTCTACGGCCGCTGGCTGACGCGCGTGTGGGTCTGGATCAATACGCTTTCGCTCGACATCCCCGACGCCATGTGCGGCTTTCGCGTCTACCCGCTGGCCCGGGTGCTGCCGGTGATCGACGGCGCACAAGTGGGCCGGCGCATGGACTTCGACATCGCCGTCCTGGTGCGACTGCATTGGCGCGGCGTGGCGATGGTGTGGCTGCCGACGCGCGTGGCCTATCCGGAAGGCGGCATCTCGCACTTCAAGGGCCTGCGCGACAACCTGCTGATCAGCCGCATGCATGCGCGCCTCTTCTTTGGCATGCTGGCGCGCTCGCCGGCCCTGCTGTGGCGGCGGCTTGCGGGAGGCCCGCAGCCATGAGCGCCGCCGACCAGCATTGGGCCGGCCAGCCCGAACGCGGCAGCGCCGCGTTGATGCGCCTGACCACCTGGGCGGCACGCACTTTGGGACGCAGACTCGTCGCGCCCGTGGTCTGGATGGTCGTGCTGTATTTCTATGTCTCCGGCGGCCGCGCCCGGCGCTCGATCGCGGCCTACCAGCGCCGGCTGGCGCAATCCGGGGCGCTGGCCGAGCCGCTGCCGCGCCGCATGCCCGTCTATCGCCAGTACCTCGCGTTCGCCAACGCCATCCTGGACAAGCTGGATGTCTGGCAAGGCAAGATCGCCATGGCCGACCTGGACATCTCCGACCCCGACGGCCTGCACGCGCAGATGGGCAGGAACCGCGGCCAGATCCTGGTCGGCTCGCACCTGGGCAATATCGAGGTCTGCCGCGCGCTGGCGGAACAGAGCGGCACCTTGCATCTCAACGTGCTGGTCCATGACAAGCACGCGGCTCATTTCAGCCGCCTGCTGCATGACGCCGGCGGCGGGCTGCGCATGATCCAGGTCAGCGAGCTGGATGCTCCCGCCATGCTGGACCTGGCGCAGCGCCTGGACCGCGGCGAATGGCTGGCCATTGCCGGCGACCGCGTGCCGCTGCAAGGCGACCGCTGCACGCCCGTGGATTTCCTGGGCGCCACCGCCCTGCTCCCGCAAGGCCCCTGGCTGCTGGCCGGGCTGCTGCGCTGCCCGGTCAATCTGCTGTTCTGCACGCGCCACGGCGCGCGCTACCGCGTGGCGATGGAACGCCTGTCCGACTGCATCGAATGGACGCGCGCCACGCGCCAGGCCCGGATCGCCGAAGTGGCCCAGCGCTATGCCTGCCGGCTTGCCGCGCACTGCCGCCAGGCGCCGCTGCAATGGTTCAACTTTTATCCCTTCTGGAAAGACGATGCGTAAACGAGGCGCCATCGGCGCTGAAGTCGAAATCCGCGTGCCCTTCTTCGACGTCGATTCGCTCCACGTCGTCTGGCACGGCCACTATGTGAAGTACCTGGAGCAGGCCCGCTGCGAACTGCTGGACCGGCTGGGGCACAACTACGACGCCATGCGCGCCAGCGGCTACGCCTGGCCAGTGATCGACCTGCATCTGCGCTATGCGCAACCCGCGCAGTTCGGCCAGCGCCTGCTGGTGCGCGCCGAACTGGTGGAATGGGAACACCGCCTAAAGATCAACTATCTGATCCTGGACGCCGCCAGCGGCCAGCGCCTGACGCGCGCCACGTCCGAACAGGTGGCGGTCTGCATCCAGACCCGCGAAATGCAGCTGGCCTCGCCCGCGGCGCTGGTCGATGCCGTGAAGCGCAAGCTGCAATCGATGGAGACACCCGCATGAAGCGCTGCCTGGTTTTCGCGCGCCGCCTGTGTGCCCTGCTGGCCCTGGCGCTGCTGCCCTTTGCCGCCCGGGCCTTCGACCTGGTCGATCTGCAGCGGCAGTTGAGCGCCACGCCCGTGGTGCGCGGCCACTTCGTGCAGCAGAAGTTCCTGCGCTCGCTGCCGCAGCCGCTGACCAGCCGCGGCGACTTCACGCTGGCGGCGGGCAAGGGCCTGCTATGGCTGCTGCGCACGCCGATCGCGCAGGACTTGCGCATCAACGCCAACGGCATCTTCCGGCGCGACGAAGCCGGCAAATGGCAGGCCCTGCCGCAGCATTCCGGTGCCGGCCGCGAGAACCGGCTGTTCCTGTCGGTGCTGGCGGGAGACACCGCCGGACTGCGCGAAAACTTCGACCTGACGCTCACCGGCCGGGCGGAAGCATGGCAGTTGCTGCTGACGCCGCGCTCGGTCCTGCTGCGCCAGATCTTCGACAACATCCAGATCAACGGCGGCGCGCTGGTGGACCGCATCGAACTGCGCGAGACGCAGGGCGACCGCAGCGTGCTGCAGATGACGGATGCGCAAGCCGCGCAGGCCCTGAGCGCCGAGGAGCAACGTGCGTTCGCCGATTGAGCGCTGGCTGCCGCGGCTGTTCAAGCTGGGGCTGCTGCTGATTCTTTGCGCCGGCGCCTGGCAAAGCCGCCACGGCTGGCCGGTGTCGGCCAACCTGATGGAACTGGTGCCGCAAGCCGGCGCCGACGCCACGCGTCAGCTGGCCGAGGCCCGCATCCAGGAGCCCTTGTCGCGCCAGCTCATCGCGCTGGTCGCCGCGACTTCCGGCGCGGACTCCGCCACGCCCGCGCGCCTGCTGGCGCAGCGTTGGACGGACAGCGGCCTGTACTCATCCGTGCAGGTGGAACTGCAGGTCGACGTGGCCGCGCTGCGCGCGCAATTGCTGTCCGGCCGCCTGGCCATGCTGCCTGCGGCGGACCGGCGCCAGCTTGAGACCGACCCCGCCGCCTACGCCCAGCGCCGCGCGCGCGAACTGTCGGACCCGTTTTCGTCCTCCGGCCTGGTGCCGGTGGACCAGGACTGGCTGGGCCTCACGCGCCGCGCCGAGCAGGCGCTGCGCCCCGGCGGCGCCGTGCAGTACGACATGGGCACGGGTACCCTGCAGGCCGAGCACGGCGGCAGGCGCTGGGTGCTGGTGCGCGCCGAAACCCGCGGCGACGCCTTCGACGCCGCTGCCCCCCAGCAGATCGCCGCTCAACTCGAACTGGACCGCCAGGCCCTGAGCGCGGCCGGCGCCGAACTGCTGGTGGCGGGCGGCCCCTTGTACGCGGCCGCGGGCCGGGCGCAAGCGGTCGCAGAAAGCAGCTGGATCGGCACCGTGGCCACCATCGGCATCGTCCTGGTCCTGCTTTTGGCGCTGCGGCGCGTGCGCGCGCTGCTGGCCTTCGTGCCGGTCGCCGTCGGACTGTTGACGGGCGCGGTGGCCTGCGTGGCCGTGTTCGGCTCCATCCACGTCCTGACCCTGGTGATCGGCGCCAGCCTGATCGGCGTCGCGGTGGATTTCCCCATGCACTGGCTGGGCAAGAGCTACGGCATGGCCGACTGGCAGGCCTGGCCCGCCCTGCGGCGCGTCCTGCCCGGGCTCACCATCAGCCTCGCCGCCAGCCTGGTCGGCTACGTCGCGCTGGCGTTCACCCCGTTTCCGGCGCTGACGCAGACCGCGGTGTTCTCGGCCGCCGGCCTGCTGGGCGCGTACGCCTGCACCGTGTGCCAGTTGCCGGCCTGGATGGATGGCTGGCGGCCCCGCCCCTGGCAGCCGCTGCTGCGCTTTGCCGAGGCCGCGCTGCGCGCGCGCGCACGTGTGGCCGGCCGCCGCGCCATGCTCTGGCTGGGCGCCCTGGCCTTGTTCGCCGCCACCGCCGGCGGCATCGGCCGGCTGAGCATCCAGGACGATCTGCGGCAGTGGCTGAGCCTGCCCGCGCCCTTGCTGCAACAGGCCCGCCAGATCGGCGAAATCACGGGCTTCATGCCGACCAGCCAATTCTTCCTGGTGCGCGCGCCTGATGCCGACGAACTGCTGCGCAGGCAGGCGCTGGTGTCGCAGGCGCTGGATACCCTGGTTGCGCGCGGCGATCTCGCTGCCTACAACGCTTTGAGCCAGCTGGTCTCGCCAGCCGCCGCGCAGCAGGCGCTGGGTTCGAAGCTGGCCGCGCTGGCCACGCAACCGGAAGTCTGGAAGCCGGTCACCGACCTCGGCATCCCCTACGAAGCCTTGCGCCAGGAACTCCAGTCCATGGCCGCGCTGCCGCCGCAGACAATCGACGAAGCGCTGCAAGGTCCGCTGGCGGAACGCTGGCGACCGCTGTGGCTGGGCATGCGCGATGGGCAAGCCGCAGGCATGGTGACATTGCTGGGCCTGCGCGACGCGTCCGCGCTGGAGGCCATCGCCCGCGCCGCGCCGGACGTCACGCTGGTGGACCGCAGCGGCGAATTGAACCGCATGTTCGCGGCGACGCGGGTCGAAGCCGCCGAACTCAAGCTGTTGTCCTACGTGGTCGCGGCCGCCCTGCTGCTGCTGACCCTGGGACGCGCCGCCGCCTGGCGCATCCTGGCCGTGCCGCTGGCGGCCACCGCATGCAGCCTGGCCGCGCTGGGCTACCTGGGCCAGCCGCTCACCCTGTTCAGCCTGTTCGGCCTGTTGCTGGTTTCCGCCATCGGCGTGGATTACGCCATCTTCATGTACGAGCGAGTCGCGGGCGCGGCCGCCAGCCTGGTCGGCATCCTGCTGGGCGCCGCCACCACCTTGCTGTCCTTCGGCCTGCTCGCCATCAGCCAGACCCCCGCCATCGCCAATTTCGGACTCGCGGTGGCCCTGGGCGTGGCCTTCTCGCTGCTCTGGGCGCCCTGGATCAACCCGCCGCGCGAGACCGCGCCGCATCCTGCTTTCAATAACTAAATGGACATACCTGGCATGGAACATCGGGAAGTTGTAGTCATCGGCGCAGGCCCCGCGGGCGCGGTCGCCGCCGCCCTGTTGAAACGACAAGGACATGATGTCCTGATGCTGGAACGCCAGCAGTTCCCGCGCTTTTCCATCGGCGAAAGCCTGCTGGCCCATTGCCTGGAATTCGTGGAAGAAGCAGGCATGCTGCCGGCGGTGCAAGCCGCTGGCTTCCAGGTCAAGAACGGCGCGGCCTTCGCCTGCGGCGACCGCTACACGCACTTCGATTTCCGCGACAAGTTCAGCGCCGGCCCCGGCACCACGTTCCAGGTGCAGCGCGCGCACTTCGACAAAGTGCTGGCGGACGATGCCGCCCGCCAGGGCGTGGAGGTGCGCTACTTGCAGGAAGTGACGGCAGCCGATTTCGGCGGCGACGGCCCCTTGCTGGACGTGCGTCGCGCCGACGGCACGCCCTACCAGGTGAAGAGCCGGTTCGTCCTCGACGCCAGCGGCTACGGCCGCGTGCTGGCGCGCCTGCTGGACCTGGAGCGCCCCTCGTCGATGCCGCCACGCAAGGCCATCTTTACCCATATCGAAGACCGCATCGACGATCCCGGCTTCGACCGCGAGAAGATCCTGATCAGCGTGCACCCGGAAGAACGCGGCATCTGGTACTGGCTGATCCCCTTCTCCAATGGCCGCTGCTCGTTCGGCGTCGTCGGCGGCGAGAACCTTTTCGGCGGCCCCGGCCAGGACCTGATGGCCACGCTGCGCGAGATGGCCGATGCCGCGCCCAACCTCAAGCGCGTCTTGCAGAACGCGGTCTGGGATACGCCCGCCAATACCATCGGCGGCTATTCGGCCAGCGTGCGGCAACTGCACGGCCCCGGCTACGCGCTGCTGGGCAACGCGGCAGAATTTCTGGACCCGGTCTTTTCTTCCGGCGTCACCATCGCCCTGCGCTCGTCCAAGCTGGCGGCCGACGCGCTGCATCGCCAACTGAGCGGCGACCAGGTCGACTGGCAGGCCGACTTCGCCGATCCGCTGATGGTGGGCGTGGAAACGTTCCGCGCCTATGTCCAGGGCTGGTACAGCGGCGAATTCCAGGACGTGGTCTTCTACGAGAACGCGCAGCCCGAGATCCGCCGCATGATCAGTTCCATCCTGGCGGGCTACGCCTGGGACCAGAACAACCCCTTCGTCGCCAACCCGCAACGCCGCCTGCGCATGCTGAGCGAGCTTTGCCGCGGCGCCGAAACGCAGCCGCTGCCCGCCTGATCCCGACCATGGCCGCCGCCCGCAGCTTCCTCCTCTCCGCCGCGCGCGCCTTGGCCGCGGCCGCGGCGCTCGCCCTGCTGGCGGGCTGCGCGGGCGCGCCGCCCGTGCCGGCGCGCGACGCGGACTTTTCGCTACCGCGGCAGTTGCACGTGGTGCAGTCCGCCGCCGGCCAGCCCGCCCTGGACACGCTGCTGGTGGTGCAGCGCGAAGGCGCCGCCTTGCGCTGGTCGCTGTTCGACCCCATGGGCGTACCGCAGGCGCGGCAGATGCTGGAACACGGGCAATGGCGCAATGACGGCTTCCTGCGGCCCAACGCCCAGGCGCGCGATCTGTTCGCCGCCCTGATCTTCGCGTGGACGCCCGAAGCGGAGCTGGACGCGGCCTACGGCGCCGGCCACTGGCGCGCCAGCCGGCAGGACGGCGGCGCGTCCCAACGCGAGCTGCTGGAAGGCGGCCGCCCGCGCTGGAGCGTGCGCTGGCCGCAAGCCGCGCAAGCCGGCACATTCACCATCACCACCGCCGACAGGGTCACCTGGCGGATCTCGCCCTTGAAGGAGCAGCCATGAACAGCTGGTTGGGTACGCCCGGCGTGGTGTGCGCGCTGGGCGCCGGCATCGACGCCGTGGCCCGCGCCGCATTCGCCGGCGACACTTCGGGCATGCGTCCGCAATCGGACTGGGTTCATGGCCGCACGCTGATGCTGGGCGGCCATGCAGGCGCGCTGCCTCCCATCCCCGAGACGCTGCCCGCCCATCATCGCAGCCGCAACAATCAATTGCTGCTGGCCGCCGCGCTCCAGATCGAACCGCAATTGCGCGCCGCGGTGGCCCGCCATGGCGCCGCCCGCGTCGCCGTGGTGCTGGGCACCAGCACCTCCGGCGTCAATGACAACGCGCCCGCCTTCCGCCAACTGGCGGCGCAGGGCGCGTGGCCGGACAGCTACGACTACCGCCGCCAGGCCCTGTCGTCGCCCGCCGCGTTCTTCGCGGATTGGCTGGGCGTCACCGGACCGGCCTACACGCTATCCACGGCCTGCACCTCCAGCGCCCGCGCCCTGCTGTCAGCGCGCCGGCTACTGGCCTCGGGCCTGTGCGACGCGGTGGTCTGCGGCGGCGCCGATACCTTGTGCCGCCTGACCATCAACGGCTTCGCCACACTGGAAGCCATCGACGACACGCTGTGCCTGCCATTCTCGGCCAACCGCCGCGGCATCAATATCGGCGAAGCCGGCGTCCTGTTCCTGATGGAGCGCGAACCCGCCGACGAGCGGTCCGTGGCGCTGCTGGGCGGCGGCGCCAGCTCCGACGCCTGGCACATGTCCGCACCCGAGCCCAGCGGCGCCGGCGCGCGGGCAGCCATGCAGGCCGCCCTGCAATCCGCCGGCGTGGACGCGGGCAACATAGGCTGGGTCAATCTGCACGGCACTGGCACCACGCACAACGACGCCATGGAAAGCCAGGCCATGCATGCCGTCTTTCCGCAGGGCGTGCCCTGCGCCTCGACCAAGGCGCTCACCGGCCACGCGCTGGGCGCGGCCGGCGCGCTGGAAGCGGCGTTGGCCTGGGCCACCCTGTCCGCCGGCAATGCCGCTGGCCTGCTGATGCCCCACGTTTGGGACGGCCAGGCCGATCCGGCGCTGCCGGCGCTGGATTTCAGCACCGCGCAGCACCGCTACGCGCAGGGCCGGCCACGCCTGGCCATGAGCAATTCCTTCGCCTTCGGCGGCAACAACGCCAGCCTGGTCCTGGGAGCGCAGCCATGACGTCCTGGCCCATCTCCAGCCTGTTGCCGCACGCCGGCGACATGATCCTGATCGACGAGGTCTGCAGCCAGGATGCCGACCGCATTACCGCGCGCGCCATGGTCAAACCCGGTCCCTACTCGCTGCCCGACGGCTCGCTGCCGCCATGGATGGGCATGGAGCTGATGGCGCAAGCCGTGGGCGCCTGGGCCGGCTGCCAGGCGCGCCAGGCCGGCGAGCCCGTCAAACTGGGCTTTCTGCTCGGCACGCGGCGCTACGAATGCCATGCCGACGCGCTGCCTGCCGGCGCCCGCCTGACCATCCACGCGCGCCGCGGGCTGGTCGACGCCAGCGGCATGAGCGTCTTCGAATGCGAACTGCGCGACGACGCGCGCCTGCTGGCCGAGGCCAGGCTGAACGTCTATCAGCCCAAGGACCCCACCGCTTTTATCCAGGAAGAATCACCCGAATGAGCGCTGCCCCCATCCTCGTAACCGGCTCGAGCCGCGGCATCGGCCGCGCCATCGCGCTGGCCCTGGCCGACGCCGGCCACGACCTGGTGCTGCACTGCCGCCAGCAACTCGACCAGGCGCACGCCGTGCAGGCCGAAGTCCAGGCGCGCGGACGCCAGGCGCGCGTGCTGCAATTCGACGTGGCCGACCGCCAGCAATGCGCCGTCGCGCTGCAGGCCGACATCGACGCGCACGGCGCCTATTACGGCGTGGTGCTGAACGCCGGCCTGACCCGCGACGGCGCGTTTCCCGCCCTGACCGGCGATGACTGGGACCAGGTGCTGCGCACCAATCTGGACGGCTTCTACAACGTGCTCAGCCCGCTCGCCATGCCCATGATCCGCCGCCGCGCAGCCGGCCGCGTGGTCTGCATGGCGTCCGTGTCCGGCCTGGTGGGCAACCGCGGCCAGGTCAACTACAGCGCGTCCAAGGCCGGCCTGATCGGCGCCGCCAAGGCCCTGGCGGTGGAACTGGCCAAGCGCCAGATCACCGTCAACTGCGTGGCGCCGGGGCTGATCGACACCGACATGATCGACGAGCACGTGCCGGTCGAGGAAATCCTGAAGGCCGTGCCGGCGCAGCGCATGGGGCGCCCCGAGGAAGTGGCCGCCGCCGTCGTGTTCCTGATGTCTCCTGGCGCCGCCTACATCACGCGCCAGGTCATCGCCGTCAACGGAGGGCTGTGCTGATGAAGCGCGTCGTCATCACCGGCATGGCCGGCATCAGCGCGCTCGGCAACGACTGGGCCAGCGTGCAGCAGGCGTTCCAGGCGGGCCGCAGCGCGATCCGCGTCATGCCCGACTGGTCGCGCTACGCCGAACTCAATACCCGCCTGGCGGGCCCCATCGAAGACTTCCGGACGCCCGCGCACTGGACCCGCAAGCAGCTGCGCAGCATGGGGCGGGTTTCCCAGCTGGCGGTGCGGGCGGCCGAGCTGGCGCTGGATGACGCGGCGCTGCTGGGCGATCCGCGCATCGCCGACGGCCGCATGGGCGTGGCCTGCGGCTCCTCGGTGGGCAGCACGGCGGAAATCCGCGCCTTCGGCAACATGCTGCTCAATGGGGTGACGGACGACCTGAACGCCAACTCCTATGTCCGCATGATGCCCCACACGACCGCGGCCAACGTCGGCATCTTCTTCGAGCTGAAGGGCCGCATCATTCCGACGTCCAGCGCCTGCACCTCGGGCAGCCAGGGCATAGGCTATGCCTACGAGGCCATCCGCTACGGCCGCCAGGAGCTGATGCTGGCGGGCGGCGCGGAAGAACTCTGCGCCAGCGAAGCCCTGGTGTTCGACGCGCTTTATGCGACCAGCCAGAAGAACGACACGCCCGAGCTCACGCCCCGCCCCTACGACCGCGACCGCGACGGCCTGGTGATCGGCGAAGGCGGCGGCATGCTGGTGCTGGAATCGCTGGACCATGCGCTGGCGCGCGGCGCGCGCATCCATGCGGAAATCGTCGGCTTCGGCAGCAATTCGGACGGCACCCACATCACGCGGCCCGAGGCCAGCACCATGCGCATCGCCATGGAAATGGCGCTGGCCGACGCCAACCTGCCGCCCGAGGCCATCGGCTACGTCAACGGCCACGGCACCGCGACCGAACAGGGCGACATCGCCGAAACCCAGGCCACCCACGGCCTGTTCGGCAGCCGCATGCCGATCAGCTCGCAAAAGAGCTATTTGGGCCACACCCTGGGCGCCTGCGGCGTGCTGGAGTCCTGGTTCAGCATCGAAATGCTCAATCGCGACTGGTATGCGCCCACGCTCAACCTGCGCAACGTCGACCCGCGCTGCGGCGAACTCGACTACCTGACCGAAGGCCGCGGCATGAGTAACGAATATGTCATGAACAACAACTTCGCCTTCGGCGGCATCAACACGTCGTTGATTTTCCGCCGCTGGCGATGATGTCCGCATCAGCCGCGTTTTCCCCTCAAATGAATGGAATGCCTGCCATGAACGTCTCTTACAAGCTGTCCGCCGCCCTGTTCCTGTCGTTGGCCTGCGCCGCGCCGGCCCTCGCCGCGGATCGTACCGTCCATCTGCCGATGCAGGCCGCGGTCGAAGCCGCCCAGGCCGCCGGCAAGATCGACGGCAGCGTCAAGTTCTACCTGGCCGGCACCGGCCCCAAGGGCGCGGTGCTGGAAGCGGGCGTCATCACCAACCGCAAGACCAACGCCTTCGCCAAGAAGGACGAAGACGCCTGCCTGTGGGTGGCCCAATCCGCCATCATCGCGCTGCACGAAGCGGCCAAGAAGGCCGGCGCGAACGCGGTGACCAATATCGTCAGCTACTACCGCAAGAACGAATACAGCAGCAAGACCGACTACGAATGCCATGCCGGCGCCATGGTGGCCGGCGTCGCCCTGCGCGGCGACCTGGCCAAGGTGAAGTAAGGGGCGGCACGGCCACTGCCAGATCGCCGGCCGCCGGTTTACACTGCTTGTTTGACGCAACACCACAAAGGTTTACCCATGAGCACTGCTACGCTCAAGACCCGCCTCTCCGATGCCGTCAAGGACGCGATGCGCGCCAAGGCCGCCGAACGCCTGACCACGCTGCGCTTCCTGCTGGCGGCCGTCAAGCAGAAGGAAGTGGACGAACGCCGCGACCTGAACGACGCCGAGATCACCGCCATCATCGAAAAGCAGGTCAAGCAGCGCCGCGAGTCCATCGCCGCGTTCGAACAGGCCGGCCGCACCGAAACCGCCGAACAGGAAAAGGCCGAACTGCTGGTGCTGCAGGAGTTCCTGCCGCAAGCCGCCACGCCCGAGGAAGTCGCGGCCGCCATCGACGCCGCGCTGGCCGAAGTGGCCGCCCAAGGCGTGACCGGCGCGCCCGCCATGGGCAAGGTCATGGCCCTGCTGAAGCAGGCCCTGGCCGGCCGCGCCGACATGACCGCGCTGTCCCAGCAAGTGAAGGCCCGCCTGGCCTGAGCCCTGCCGGGGCTGGCTGCCGCCCGTGCCTGGCTGCCGCTCAGGCTTCCCGCCAGGCACGGTAGCCAGCCGCCCCGCTCAGTTCAGAACGCGCCCCCGAACAGATCGGGCTGGCGCGTTTGCTCCTGCGGGTCGGCGAAGTTGCTCATTCCCACCCCCGCCAGCCGGTACAACGTCTCCGGCGGCAAATCCACGCGCTCGCATAGCAGCCTGGCAACGGCTGCCAGCTCCGCCGCCGATCCGGGCGGACCCGGGCTGGTCTGGCTGCGCGTCAGGATGCGGAAACGGTCCGTCTTCAGCTTGAGCACCACGGTGCGGCCCAAGGCGCCCTTCTTCAGCGCCTGGTCCCACACGCGTTCCGCCATGCGGTCGATGGCCTCGCCCACCGCGTCCAGGCGGATATCCTGCGAGAACGTGGTCTCCGACGAGACCTGCTGCAAGGGCTGGTCGGTCTGCACCTCGCGCTCGTCGATGCCGCGCGCCAGTTCGTACAGGCGCCGGCCGTAGCGGCCGAAATAGTGCTCCAGTTCCTGGGCGCTGTGCGTGGCCAGGTCCCCCACCGTATGGATGCCCAACTGCTCCAGGCGCGCCTGCGTCACCTTGCCCACGCCCGGCACCTTGCGCACCGGCAAGGGTTCCAGGAAGGCCAGCACCTTGGCAGGCCGGACCACGAACAGGCCGTCCGGCTTGTTCCAGTCGGACGCGATCTTGGCCAGGAATTTGTTGGGCGCGACGCCGGCCGAGGCCGTCAGTCCGGTTTCCTCGCGGATCTGGTGCCGGATGACCTGGGCGACCTCAGTGGCCGAAGGCAGCCCCAGCTTGTTGACCGTGACGTCGAGGTAGGCCTCGTCCAGCGACAAGGGTTCGATCAGGTCGGTATGGCGGGCGAAGATCTGCCTGACCTGGCGCGAGACATCCCGATAGCGGTTGAAATCCGGCGGCACGTAGATCGCATGCGGGCACAGGCGCTCGGCCCGGGCCGCGGACATGGCCGAATGGATGCCAAAACGCCGCGCCTCATAGGACGCGGCGCACACCACCGAGCGCGGTCCGGTCCAGGCCACGACCACGGGCTTGCCGCGCAGGTCCGGGTTGTCGCGCTGTTCCACGGACGCGTAGAACGCGTCCATGTCCACGTGCACGATCTTGCGTAATTCATTCATGGTGGTGCTGCCCCCATGAGCCGTTCATCGCCTGAAGTCCCGTGGCAAAAACATATATTATGACCGGCGACAACCGACTTCCCATTCCCGCCCGCAACGGTCCATGACTGCACCCTCAACCACCCAAACCGACTACTTCGGCCTGACCATTCCCTTCATGCATTTCGTCGGCCTGGTGCCCGAGAGCATCGCGCCGGCCTACGCCCGCACCTCGCTGCCCTGGCGCGCCGACCTGACCAACAGTCGCGGCGACGTGCATGGCGGCACGCTGATGAGCGTGCTGGACTTCACCCTCAGCGCCGCCGCGCGCGGCTCGGCCGACGGCACCGAAGGCATGGCCACCATAGACATGAACACCTCGTTCCTGTCGCCCGGCACGGGCGACCTGGTGATCGAGGCGCGCTGCCTGCGCCGCGGCGCCTCGATCGCTTTCTGCGAAGGCGAGGTCCGGCGCGCCGACGGTGAATTGGTAGCGCGCGCCACCGCCACGTTCAAGATCATCCGCCGCCGTCCTGGCGGCGACTGAGCGCGCAGGCGGCGGCAAGCCGCCGGCGCCTGCGCGTCAGTTGGGCAGGTCGCGCGAGGGCTTGACCGGCGGACGCGGGTCCAGCGGCATGTAGCTGCTGCACGACACCAGGCTGTAATAGACCGCGTCCTGCATCGCGCGCATCGCGGCCGCGTCCCAGGTGCCCTTGCCCCACACCACGATGCGCACATCGGTGGTCTTGGGGCCGGCCGCCTTCAATTCGACCCGCGTCATTTCATTGTCGCTGTAGGGCGCCAGCACCTGCACCACCCCGGACTGCGCGCTTTCGTTCAGGGTGTCCACCACGCGGTAGGCGTTGTCGGTGCTGCGCAGGCAGGCATTGGCCTGCCGGATCGCCGCGTCGTAGGCATCCTTGAAGCTCACCGGGGCCTTGAATTCGCTGTGCGGCGACGAACCGCCGGACGAAATGCCCATCGAGCAGCCTGCCAGGCCCAGGGCCAGCGCCGAAGCCGCGACCAGTTTCCAGTACATGTGTATCTCCAGATCAGTGCCCGCGATTATCCCGCATATCCGCCGCGCGCGATAAACGCCGCCCTCGTTCACATGATCCCGATGCGGTACTCCAGGTTCTTGACCAGGGTCCGCAGGCGCGGGCCCAGGGTTTCGTAGACATGCTTTTCGTCCAGGTTGTCGGACGGAATCGTCACGTTGAAGGCCAGCGGCAGGTCATTGGATCGATAGCGCATGGGCGTGGCGATGCCGCACAGCTCGGCCCGCCAATCCTTGCTGACCACGCAGAAGCCGTGCTGATCGATGGCCTCGAACGCCGGCTGCAATGACGGTCCGAAACGCTCCCAGTCCTCCGGATACTCCTCGGCCAGGCGGCCGCAGATGAGCTCGCGCTCTTGCGGCGTCTGCGCGTAGAGCAGCGCGCGCCCAGTGGCGGTACGCAGCAAGGGGCGCGCCGACCCGATATCCGGGCGCGAGGCGTTCGACGCGCCATCGTGCACCGTTTCCACATAGACCACCTGCAGCCGGTCGCGGATGGCCATGGACACCGGCCCCTTGGCATAGCGCGCCAGTTCGATCATGTCGTGCGCGGCCAGCTGCCGCAACGTCAGATGCACCAGCAGGGGATAGCCCAGCGTCAGCACGGCCGGACCCAGCGAGTACTTGCCGGTGCGTTCGTCGCGCCGCAGATAGCCCAGCCCCACCAGCGTGAACGTCAGCCTGGACACGGTCGGGCGCGTCAGGCCGAGCATTTCGGCGATTTCCTTGTTGCCCAACTGCGGCTCGGACGCAGAAAAACACTTGAGCACGTCCAGGCCATTGGAGAGCGTGGAGGCAAATCGCGGGTGCGCTTCCAGCGAGGCGCGGGATTCGAGTTCGTAGTTGAGCGGGGTTTTGGAATGCATGGCGGCCTAGGGTTCCGGAGCATTGACAGTATATCGCCTGCCGAAATACAAACATTCCGTTCACTATAAACACTTGAATTCCATTTATTGAAATTGAAAGGCCAGTTGATGACGAATCCCCGCTTTTCCCGCCAGCCCTTGGGCGCCCGCCTGTTCAGCTTTGCCGTCGTGGCCGACACCCACGTCAACGAATCCGAAGACACCTGCGCATCGCCCTTTGCTACCAACGCCCGCGCCAATGCCCGCGCGCGGCACGTCTTCGCCGACATTGCCGCCCTCGATCCCGCCCCCGCCTTCACGATCCACCTGGGCGACATCGTCCACCCGGTGCCCAGCATGCCCTCGTTCGAGGAGGCCGCCGGTCGCTTCAAGGCCATCGCCGGGCAGATCGACATGCCCCTGCACCTGGTACCCGGCAACCATGACGTCGGCGACAAGCGCATCGACTGGATGCCGGCCGACATCGTCTGCGACGACTACCTCGACAAGTACCGCCAGGTGTTCGGGCCGGACTATTACGCGGTGGACCATGGCGGCGCCCGCTTCCTGTTCCTGAACTCCCTGCTGTTCAACTCCGGACTGGCGGCGGATGCCGCGCAACGCGCCTGGATCGATGAGCAATTGGCCAGCGCCAGCGGCCGCGTGTTCGTGTCGCTGCACTATCCGCCCTATCTGCACGATGCGGACGAGCGCGGCTCCTACGACAACATCGACGAGCCCGGCCGCGGCTGGCTGCTGTCGCGCCTGGCCGATCCGCGCGTGGAAGGCGTTTTCGCCGGCCACGTCCACAACTTCTGGTATGACGTCATCGGCCGCGCGGAGATCTACATGCTGCCGTCCACCGCCTTCCTGCGGCATGACTTCTCGGAGTTCTATCGCGTGCCGCCGGCGGACGAATTCGGCCGCGGCGACGTCGAGAAATTCGGCTATTTCATCGTCGACGTGCACGAGCAGGGCCATGTGGCCAAGCTGATCCGTACGCATGGCGCCATGCGCGGCGTAGCCGATGACGGCAAGACGGCGGCGCGCACCCTGCCCACGGTCCACACCAAGACCGCCGCCTGCGACGGCATCGCGGTCGAGATGCGGCACCCCTGGGCCGAAATCGTCGAGATCCCCTGCACCGGCGGCGTGCAGGAATTCGGCCGCAAGCTGGCGCGCAACGACTACCCCCTGATGTCCATGTGGGAGATGGGGCTGCGCACCCTCAAGATTCCGGCGCAGGACCTGCGCGACGACAAGACGTTGCGCCGCGCCCGCCTCATGTCGGACGTCGGCCACCGCTTCGTGCTGACCTCGCTGGGCCTGCCGGACGCCAAACTGCTGCAACAGGCGCGCCAGCACGGCGTGGCCATTGCTGCCATCGAGATCAACCTCAACGCCCAGGCGCTGGCGGACGCGGGCGCGGCCTTGCAGCGCCTGCGCGAACATACCGACGCCCGCCTGCTCTATTGCAAGATCAGGACCGGCGCGGACGACGAGCACTTCGACGGCAAGCACTACAGCCATTTCGTCAACACGGGACTGCGCGCCTCCGAACTGGAGGCGGCCCAGACCGCCCTGTTGCCGCACTTCGCACAGAAGAACCTGGACGGTTTCACCGTGCGCCTGGACTGGGGCGCCGACCTCATTGCCACGCATCAGCAACTGGCCAGCCAGGCGCGGGACTGGGGCGCGACCGTAAACGTGGGCGTCAAGCTGGCCGACCGCCTGGCGGCGGCGAACGACGACGACACCGCCATCGCCGCGCTGGTGGCCGAAGCCTTCCTGGCGGCCCGGACCACCGACACGGTCAGCTATTCCTTCGACACCTTCATGGACGTGGACCGGGGCTACTTTCCGCGCAACGGCCTGATCGACCGCCGCTACGACCCGCGGCCGGCTGGACTGGCGCTGGCGGCATTGAACGCGGTCTTCGCAGGCCAAGCCGCGGGCGACGGATCGGTTGAACGGATCGACGGCGAGGCCGGCCTGCGCCTGTGCCGCTACCAGTCTGGCGGGCAGACCTATGAACTGGCCTACGGCTGCGGCCCGGCGCTGCAACGCCAGGTCGAGGCTGGCGCATTCAAGCGCGTCGTCGATCTGACGGCCCAGCGCGTGCTGCAAGCAGGGGACGATTGGACCGGGTACGCGCGCCTGCCTCTGCCCGGCCAGGCATTGCTGCTGATCCAGCGCAACTGAACTCACGCAACCGCACAGGAGCCACCCCATGTTTCGATACGCAATCAAACTCGCGGGCTTGCTGGCCGCCGCCTGCCTGCCGCTGTTCGCCCAGGCCCAGCCCTACCCCGACAAGCCGGTGCGCCTGATCGTCGCCTACACGCCGGGAGGCGCCACCGACGTGATCGCCCGCATCCTCGCGGCCAAGCTGAGCACGAGCTGGGGTCAGCAGGTCATCGTGGAGAACAAGTCCGGCGCCAGCGGCATGATAGGCGCCGAACAGGTAGCGCGCGCCACGCCCGACGGCTACACCCTGCTGCTGGCCTACACGCCCGAGGTCTCGATCAACAAGCTGGTCTACAAGCAGATGCGCTACGACCCCTTGAAGGACCTGCAGCCCATCGCCCTGGTCGCGGATGCGCCGCTGGTGCTGGTCAGCGGTCCCAAGCTGCCCGCCACCACCTACGCCGACCTGAAGCGCCAGGGCGCAAAAGCGCCGCTGGTCTACGGCTCGCCCGGCATGGGCGGCCAGCAGCATCTGGCAGGCGAACTGCTGCGGGTGCGCTCAGGCATGAACCTGACGCATGTGCCCTACCGCGGCACGGCCCTGGCCGTGGCAGACCTGGTGGGCGGCCAGATCGACATCTTCTTCGCCACCGCGCCGGCCATCATCGGCCAGATCGGCGCCGGCAAGCTGCACCCGCTGTTCATCGCCGGCCCCCGGCGCCAGGACGTCCTGCCCTCGACGCCGACGGCCAAGGAGGTGGGCCTGGACGACTTCGACATTTCCAACTGGTTCGGCCTGTTCGGCCCCGCCGGCATGCCGCCGGCCCTGGTGGACCGTATCTCCAAGGACACGGCCCAGGCATTGCAGTCCGCCGACGTAAAGGAAAAGCTGCAAGGCCAGGGACTGGCCATTGCCTACAAGCCGCCCCAGGAATTCAAGGCCTACATCGGCGCCGAAATGGCCAAGTACGGCGCCATCGTCAAGGCGACCGGCCTGGAGCCGCAGTAGGCGTAGACCTCGCCCGGCGCGGGCCCGCGGGCGGTTCGACACCGCCCGCGCCGCTATGGCA